>JAJRRZ010000003.1 GCA_024279045.1 Alphaproteobacteria bacterium | reverse complement strand
TGGGCAAGACGATGAACGTGATGATGCTGTTCGGCCTGGTGCTGACGGTGGGCATGCTGGTGGATGCAGCCATCGTGGTGGTGGAATTCGCCGACCGCCGCATGGCCGAGGGGCTGGCCCCGCCACAAGCCTTCACGGCGGCGGCTCAGCGCATGTTCGCCCCCATTCTCAGCTCCACCGCCACCACCCTGGCGGCCTTTCTGCCGCTGCTGTTCTGGCCCGGCGTGGTCGGCAAGTTCATGGCCAACCTGCCGGTTACGGTGGTCATTGTGCTGTCCGCCTCGCTGTTCGTGGCGATGGTGGTGATCCCCGTGCTGGGCGGCATGCTGATGCGCAAACCCGCTGGTGGCGATGCCCTGGCCAGCCTCGGCGCGCTGGCGCAGGCCGGGGATGATGGCAAGGATGGCGCGCGGCGCATCGAGCAGGAGCTGACCAGTCTGCCCGGGCTGGCCGGAGCCTATGCGCGGCTGCTGCATGCCCTGCTGCGCCGACCGCTGCTGGCGGCGCTGGGCGGACTGGCGCTCATCGGCGCCATTTTCGCGGCATACGCGACATACAACAACGGCAGCGAGTTCTTTGCCCGGGTAGAGCCGGAACGCATCTTTGTCTTCGTGCGCGCCCGCGGCAACCTGTCGGCGGAAGAGAAGCTGGCGCTGACAAGACGCGTGGAGCGGCAGGTGCTGCAGGTAGCCGATGTGCAGACAGTGCACACCGTTGCCGGCAGCGTCGGGCGGCTGGCGCTGAACGCCGGCGCCGGGCGCGACCAGCCGCGCGACCTGGTTGGCCGCATGCTGGTGGAGCTTGTGCCCCATGCCGAACGCACCCGCTCGGCCTGGAAAACGCTGGACGAAATTCGCCGCAGGGCACAACAGGTGCCCGGCATCATCATCGAAGTGCGCAAGCAGGAAGACGGCCCCCCCACCGGCAAGGACATCCGCCTGCAGGTGCGCGGCAACGATCTGGCAACGGTCAATACCGTGGCCGGGCGCATCTCCGCCGCGCTGCGCGGCATGCAGGGCTTCATCGACGTGGAGGACGAGCGCCCGTTGCCCGGCTTCGAGCGCCATGTGGTGGTCAACCGCGAGGAAGCCGGGCGCTTCGGCGCGGATGTGGTGAGCCTCGGCGCACTGGTGCAGTTGCTCACCGACGGGGTGAAAATCGGCAAGTATCGCCCGCCCGATGCCGACGACGAGCTGGAAATCCGCGTGCGTTTCCCGGAAAGCGCGCGCACGCCATCGAAGGTGAAGCATCTGCGCCTGCTTACTGCCGCCGGGCTGGTGCCGTTGGGCGAATTCGTGCACATCGAGACGCGCCCGCTGGTGGACAGCATCACCCGCAAGGACGGGCTGTATTCGGTCTATGTGAAGGCCAACGTCGCCGAAGGCTTCGACCGCAATGCCCGGCAGCGCCAGCTGGCCACCTGGCTTCAGCGGCAACAATGGCCCGCGGGCATCAGTTTTCGCTTCCGTGGCGCCGACGAGGAACAGCGCGCCACGGCGCAATTCCTCGGCAAGGCGGTGCTGGCGGCCATATTGCTGATGTTGCTGATCCTGGTGGCGCAGTTCAACAGCCTCTACCTGGCGCTGCTGGTGCTGTCTACGTTGCTGATGTCCGTGGCCGGGGTGCTCGTCGGCATGCTGGTGATGGGCCAGAAGTTCTCCGTCATCATGACCGGCACCGGCATGGTGGCGTTGGCCGGCATCGTGGTGAACAACGCCATCGTCCTCATCGACACCTTCCAGATCAACCTGCGGCGCGGGCATGCGGCACTGGCCGCCGCACTGCTTTCCGCCGTGCAGCGGCTCAGGCCCGTATTGCTGACCACCATCACCACCATGGTCGGGCTGATGCCGCTGATGTTCGAGCTGGAGCTGGACTGGCTGCACGGCGGCATGCGCATCGGCAGCGAAATCTCCGGCTGGTGGGTGCAGCTTTCCACGGCCATCGTCTTCGGCCTGGGGTTCGCCACCATCCTCACCCTGCTGCTGACGCCGGTGCTGCTGGTGTTGCCCGCACGGCTGCGGGGGCTGTGGCAACACTTGCGCAAAACCCGCGCGCAAGACTTGTCAACAGCCGTGCGGGAATGAAATAACCCCGGCACAGCTCATCGAGGTGAAATGCCAATTCCGACCTGAAGAGTGAAAGACGCCCCATGAACATCCTGCTCATCGGCTCCGGCGGGCGCGAGCATGCGCTGGCCTGGAAGCTGGCACAAAGCCCGTTGTGTTCCACCTTGTTCGCCGCGCCGGGCAATGCCGGCATCTGCGAAGAGGCCGAATGCGTCGGCCTGGACGTGAACGACTTCGCCGCGGTCATCGATTTCTGCAAGAAGAACGATGTGAAGCTGGTGGTGGTCGGCCCGGAAGCGCCGTTGGTGGCGGGCATGGCCGATGCACTGGGCGAGGCGGGCATTGCCGTGTTCGGCCCCTCCGCGCGGGCCGCGCAACTGGAGGGCTCGAAGAGCTTCACCAAGGACATCTGCACCCGTTACGGCATTCCCACCGCGCGTTACGCCACCTTCGAGGACGAGGCATCGGCGCTGGCCTACCTGAAACAGCACGGCGCGCCCATCGTCGTGAAGGCCGACGGACTGGCCGCCGGCAAGGGCGTGGTGGTGGCCGAGGACATGACCACCGCCGAACAGGCCATTCGCGACATATTCGGCGGCGCGTTCGGCGCGGCGGGGGCGAAGGTGGTGCTGGAAGAAAAGATGGAAGGCGAAGAGGCCTCGCTGTTTGCCCTGTGCGATGGCGAAAACGTGCTGCAACTGGCCGGCGCGCAGGATCACAAGCGCGCCTTCGACGGCGATGAAGGCCCCAACACCGGCGGCATGGGCGCCTACACCCCGGCGCCGGTGCTGAGCGATGCGCTGGCGGAGGAAGCAATGCGGCGCATCATCGAGCCGACGGCACAGGCCATGCGCGAGATGGGCCATCCCTTCATCGGCGTGCTCTACGCCGGGCTGATGATCACCGGCGAAGGCCCGAAGCTGGTGGAATACAACGTGCGCTTCGGCGATCCGGAATGCCAGCCGCTGATGATGCGCCTGAATACCGACCTGGTGGAGCTGATGCAGGCCACCGTGCGGCACGAGCTGGCCGGTGGCGTGGCCGAGTGGAGTGAACAGGCTGCCCTGACGGTGGTGATGGCCACGCGGGGCTATCCCGGCGCATACGAGAAGGGCAGCGTGATCTCCGGCCTGGAGAAGGCGCAGGAAGACCCGCTGGTGAAGGTGTTCCACGCCGGCACGGCGCGCAACGAGGCAGGCGAGCTGATTGCCACCGGCGGGCGGGTGCTGAACGTAACCGCGCTGGGCGAGGACATCGCCGAGGCGCAGCGCCGCGCCTATGCTGCCGTGGAGAAGATAGACTGGCCGCAAGGTTTCTGGCGCAAGGACATCGGCTGGCGCGCCCTTGGCTGATGCCAGCCCCCTGCCCCCGCGCGGATTGCATCAGCTGCTGGCCGCCTTGCCTTCATCGCTTTCCTTGCCGCCCACGCGCTGCGCCAGCGCCGCCTCGATGAACTCGTCGAGGTCGCCATCCAGCACCGCCTGCGGATTGGTGCTCTCCACGCCGGTGCGCAAGTCCTTCACCAGTTGGTAAGGCTGCAACACATAGGAGCGGATCTGGTGCCCCCAGCCGATATCGGTCTTCGCCTCCTGCTCCTTCATCGCCTCTTCCTCGCGCTTGCGCAGCTCATGTTCGTAGAGCCGCGCACGCAGCATGTTCCACGCTTGCGCGCGGTTCTGATGCTGGCTGCGCTCGTTCTGGCAGACAACGACGATGCCGGTGGGAATGTGGGTGATGCGCACTGCCGAATCGGTGGTATTCACGTGCTGGCCGCCGGCGCCGGAAGCCCGGAAAGTATCGATGCGCACGTCCGAATCGGCAATCTCGATCTCGATGTTGTCATCGATTTCCGGATACACCCAGACGGAGGCGAACGATGTATGCCGACGCGCGGAGGCATCGAACGGCGAAATGCGCACCAGCCGGTGCACACCCGATTCCGTCTTCAGCCAGCCATAGGCGTTGTGGCCTTTCACGTGCAGCGTGGCGGACTTGATGCCCGCCTCCTCGCCACGTGATTCTTCCACCACGTCCACCTTGTAGCCATGCTGCTCCGCCCAGCGCACATACATGCGCATCAGCATCGATGCCCAGTCCTGGCTTTCCGTGCCGCCTGCCCCGGCATGGATTTCCACGTAGGCATTGTTGGCATCCGCCTCGCCGGAAAGCAGGCTCTCGATCTCAAGCCTGCCCAGCTCCTCGTGCATTTGTGTGATGGCCGCCTCGGCTTCGGCGACGATCTCGTCGTCGCCCTCCGCCTCGCCCATCTCGATCAGCTCGACGTTTTCCTCCAGCCGCCGCTCGAAGTCGCGGATACTGCGGATCTTCTCGTCCAGCAACTGGCGCTCGCGCATCAACTGCTGCGCCGCCTGCGGATCGTCCCACAGCGACGGATCCTCGACCTTCCCGTTCAGCTCCTCCAACCGGGACAACGCCTTGTCCCAGTCAAAGATACCTCCTCAGCAGTCCCAGCGACTGCTTGATTTCGTCCACCAGCGTGGCGATTTCCGTACGCATGATTCCTCGATCCCTGCACGCGCCCATTCATGGCGCCATGTCGGAGCAATATCGCGCGGGTCAATAAAGCCCGCCAGTACCTGTCGTCAAGTCGGCATCATCATCCGCTGGCGCCGCCGCCCGCCTGCCACCTCCATTCCCTCTGGCCCTGACGCCATCAACACCCGTATCGCCCCCGCCAACACCGCCAAACACCTGCACGCCCACGCCGCCAGTGTTGTCATTGGCCACCGCGTCCCCACCAGTGCCCAGGCTGGCCCCGATAACACCGCCGCTGTCCTCCTCCGGCGGCTCCTCGCCGGGCTTGAAGGCTTCCAGAATCACCCCTTCATCGCCAAAACTGGCGCGCTTGCCGGTTTTCGGATCAATGGGAATGAGCTGCATGCCCGGCGGCGTGCGAAACGGCACCGGCGGCCTGCCCTGCAGCACCTCGCGCAAAAAGCTGGCGACGATCGGCGCGGCCAGTTGCCCGCCGGTCGCCTTCTTGCCCAGGGAGCGCGGCTTGTCGTAACCCACATACACCCCCACCACCAGATCCGGCGTATAGCCAATGAACCAGGCATCACGATTGCCGTTGGTCGTGCCGGTCTTGCCCGCCACCGGCCAGGGAAAGCCCTCGAACGCCTTCTTTGCCGTGCCTCGCTGCACCACGCCTTGCAGCATGGAAGTGATCTGATAGGCCGTGTAGGGGTTGATCAGCTCCTCGCTGTGCTCGATGATTTCCGGCTCTGGCTGGTTCTCCCAGCGCTCGGCAGGGCATTTCGGGCATTCCCGCTTGTCATGCCGCCACACGGTACGCCCGTAGCGATCCTGAATGCGGTCGATCAGCGAGGCAGTGATCTTCTTGCCACCATTGGCCAGCACGCCATAGGCCGTAACCAGCCGCAACAGCGAGGTCTCGCGCGCTCCCAGCGACGCGGAAGGCACCTTCGGCAGACGGTCGTAGATGCCCATTTTCTCCGCCAGCGAGGTGAATTTCTCCAGCCCCATGTCCATCGCCAGCCGCACCGTCATCACGTTGCGCGACTGCTCGATGCCACGGCGCAACGTCGATGGCCCGTAGAATTTCTTGGAATAATTCTTCGGCTCGTAAACCTCGCCATTGTCCAACTGTATGGTGATTGGCGCATCCAGCACCACCGATGCCGGCGTATAGCCATTATCCAGCGCCGCGGCATAGACGAACGGCTTGATTACCGAGCCGGGCTGGCGCTTCGCCTGCACCGCCCTGTTGAACTGCGACAAACCGTAGGAAAAGCCCCCCACCAGCGCCTTCACGCGCCCCGTGTGCGGGTCCATCACCACCATCGCCCCCTGCAGCTCGGGCGCCTGCATCAGGTGCCAGCGCCCTTCCCCTGCCGGAGCAACGTGAACCACATCGCCCACCCGCAACACATCCGAAGGTTTTTTCGGTGGTCCGGCACGGCGGCGCTCGCGCTTCTTGCCGCCAGCAACTTCCTCCGCCGGCCTGGCCCAGCGCATCAGCTCGAACGGAATGACACCGCGCTGCGGGCGTTCGCCCTTGTTCTCCGGACGCAGGGCGATCTCCGCCCCGTTCTCGTCCACTGCCAGAACCACCGCCACGTTCCACGGATGCATGTCGCGCGGCAGCTTGTATTTCCACAAGGCCGCCGCCCAGTCTCCGTTCACATCCACGCGCCCCAGCGGCCCGCGCCAGCCGCGGCCACGGTCGTACGCCAGCAGCGCCGCGGTCAGCGTGCGCCGGGCAATTACCTGCAACTTCGGATCCAGCGTCGTGCGCACCGACAGCCCGCCCGCATACAGTGCGTCGCGCCCATAGAGCCGAATCACCCGGCGGCGCACCTCCTCGCTGAAGGCCAGCGCCGCGAACTGCTTCACCCCGAAGCTGCGTGGCCGCACCTGTAACGGCGTGGCCTTTGCCCGCTCGTATTCATCGCGGGTGATGTAGCCATTCTTCAGCATCTGCCCCAGCACCCAGTTGCGCCGGGCCAGCGCCTCGTCGTGGTTCTTCACCGGATCCAGCTTGCCGGGCTTTTTCGGCAACGCCGCAAGGAAGGCCATCTCTTCCGTGGTCAGCTCGTCCAGCCGCTTGCCGAAATAGGCCAGCGCCGCAGCGGCCACGCCATACACCCCGCGCCCCAGATAGATCTGGTTCAGATACAACTCCAGGATATAGTCTTTCGAGAAAGTGGCCTCCAGCCTGAGCGCGATCAGCGCCTCGCGGATCTTGCGCTTCAGCGTGCGTTCGCTGCCCACCAGAAAGTTCTTCGCCACCTGCTGGGTAATGGTGGACGCTCCCACAAATCGCCGCTTGCGCCCCTCCACCACGTAGCGCAGGTTCTGCACCATGGCCCGGCCCAATGCCATCACGTCCACACCGGGGTGATGATAGAAGTTCTTGTCCTCCGCGGAAATGAACGCCTGGATCAGCCGCCGCGGCATGGCCTTTTCCGGCACGAACAGGCGCTTCTGCCGGGCATATTCCGCCAGCAGCGAACCATCCCCCGCATGCACGCGGGTAACCACCTGCGGCGCATAGTTCTTCAGCGTGGAAGCATCCGGCAGGGTCTTGGAAATATCCCACAGGAAGTATCCAGCCACCACAGCCACGGCGATGAACAGCACCGTGAAAACCGAGAAGGCATATCCTAGAAAACGCAGCATGTGGCTATCCGTCGCCTGTCCCCATCAGTCCGTCCGCGCCCCCTGCCCTGACGGCAGCAGGGCCACATGAACCGGTGGAAAAAACACCACGAGACTGGTTGCTAGGCTCAGGACTCATAAAGAGGCATGGTAGATGCGTCATTTGCGCAAAATATCAGCGTTCTTTTGTCCGCTGGGAATACCCGCAGGTATTTCCAAGGGCAAAAGGGCGCTGATATGCAGCGCAAATGTCGCAGATGCCGTGCAAATTTATGGGTCCTAAGCCTAGGGTCTGGTCTCAATGAATGAGTGCTTCTCATGGGCATTTTGGCAAAATAGCAGCGTTTTTTCGTTCGCAGGCAATAGTGGAGCTATTGGCAAGAACGAAAAAACCGCCTGATATGCAGCCAAAATGCACATGGGGAGTGCTCAGGCATTGAGTCCAGACCCTAGCCCAAACCGGCAGCAAATGCACCCTCTGCCTTCCGCTGCATTTAGGGCAAGAGCATGACCACGGCACAACAACTCGCCTTGCTCCGCACCATCACGGCTTCCACAACACCTCAGCGCAACGCCAGGCGGGCTTTCAGCACCTTGTCGATAGCCTCGGCCATGCGCGCGGCCACCTTGCGCCGCCAGTCAGGCGAGAGCAGGTTGCGCACATCACGCGGATTGGTGATGAACCCCAGCTCCACCAGCAGCGACGGGATCTCCGGCGCCCGCAACACCCGGAATGCCGCGGAGCGCACCGGATTGCGCCGCAGCCGCGTTACCGAGCGCAGCGATTGCGCCAGCCGCTGCGCCAGCAGATGCGAATTGGCGTTGGTCTCGCGCTGCGCCAGCTCCACCAGGATGTCGCGCACCGCGCCATCCTTGATGTCATCTTCCGGCGCGCCGATCAGATCCGCCGCGTTCTCCATGCGCGCCAGTGCCGCCGCATCGGCATCGGAGGCCTTTTCCGACAGCGTGAAGATGCCCAACCCTCCGGCCCGTTGCGAACGGAACCTGTCGGCATGGATGGAGATGAACATCGCCGCATGGTGCCTGCGCGCCACCGCCACGCGCTCGGTCAGCTTCAGACGGGTATCGCCCTCGCGCGTCATCCCCACCCGGTAGCCACGCCGTTGCAGTTCCCTGCGCAGGACCTTGGCGAAGGCCAGCACGATGGTCTTTTCCTTCACTCCACCCACACCGATGGCTCCAGGGTCAATCCCGCCATGCCCGGCATCCACCACGATCACCGGCCTGGCGCCAGCCCCGTTGGACCCAGCCCCGTTGGATATGGCAACGGACGGCCTGGGGCTGATCGCCTGCCGCTCGCCAGCGGGTGGCTCATCCTGTTGCCTTGCCGCGGGCCTGGCTGCCGCCGCAGCCACCTGCTCATCATCGCGCTCATCATCGTGCCCCTCATAGCCCAGCGGCAACGCCTTGATCAGTTCGCCAATGCCCGCCGGCTGCGCCGCCGTCTCTTCGATCAACTTGCGATAGGCAGCCTTGATGCGCTGCAAGGCGCCCGGCGAACGCTTTTCGGCAACAATCTGTGCAGACGATTGCCCGGTGGGTGATTCGGTGCGGTTCAACACCGCTTCGTCCACCCCCAGCATTCTTGCCAGCGTCGCCGTGTCGGTGCGCGCCAGGCGCACCACCAGCCGCGCCGGGCGATCACCCGTCGCGCGTTCCGCATGTGCATCGACAATCAGCGCCGGGTGCCGCAGCGCAAAGCTCAGCAACACCCCACCGGAAACCCGCCGTTGATGCACCTCGCCAATCAGCCCGCCACCCTCCGGCACCCGCCAGCCCTTTGCCAGCCCGGCGGCGGGAATCAGCATCTCCAGCCGCAGCGGCGCGGCCTGCACTCCGGCATCGAAGGATACCGCCCGCGAGATCTCCACCACCACTTCCGTTTCCTGCCAGGCAGCATCACCAATGCCCCGCAGTTGTACCGAGCGCAGTTCCGCTGGCGCGGCCAGCACTGGCGTCCACGGCTGCAACAGCGCAGCCAGCGCCGCCAACAGCAGCACGCCTGCACGCAGCAGGGCTATCCTGCTGCGAGTGGCGCGTTGCAGCACGTTCTTCCATGCTGTGATGGCAGGCATCATCGACTGGCGGCTCTCTGGTTGCTCTTCGGGCAATGGTTTTCTTCGGGCAATGGCGCGCTACCGCGCAAAGCCACTTCCCCATCCCACACATTGGCAAGAAACGGTTAACCCTTCCTTGCCGCCCTGCTCCCTGCCAGGCATTGCCTCCATGCCATCGTTTTCACCAATCCGCGCCGCCATGGCGCTTGCAAATGCATTCGCCACGGCCTACAAATTGTGTGTCGACTCGTGCGAAATGGTTTTTTCTCGCAAAATTATGTGGCATGGCCCCGTTTTTTCGGAAAAAACGCTGCTTTCGCACTGCGACGGATGGCATGCCGTCAACGGCGGACAATGCCAGCAGCAAACAGTTTCGCACCCGCCGGTCGGGCCTCAACCGAATCCACGACCTGGTCTGCGGGATGCAAGGCACTTCACCGGCCCTGCCGGGTTGGAACGTAACGTGGAGCCTGACTTACGGGCCTTGGGCCCAGGCTTCGCCGGTATGGACGAACAGGAGCTCTTTCGCACTCTGCGGAAGAGCACGAGAGTAACAACCATGACGGTGCTTCCGTTCTCATCAGTGGAAAATGGCTGCCAGGCGCCAGCGCCCCGCGCATTCTGCGGGCGCAGGGCTGCCTTTGCGCCACTTTTCCGGAGGCTTTCCGCCCTGCGCGGACACCGTCTGCAATGCAATGCCGCATCGGCGCCCCCGCATCGGATGCCCCCACCGGGAGGCAACGGCGATGGTTCTCCGTGCGGCATGGGGAATTGCCATCATGGCCACGGGAAAGACACAGAAGAACAAGCGCATGCTCATCGACGCCTCGCACCCGGAAGAAACCCGGGTGGTGGTGATTGACGACAAGGGCCGCATCGAGGAATTCGACTACGAATCCTCCCAACGCAAACAACTGAAAGGCAATATCTACCTTGCCCGGGTAACCCGGGTGGAGCCTTCGCTGCAGGCCGCCTTCGTCGATTACGGCGGCAACCGCCACGGTTTCCTGGCCTTCAGTGAGATCCATCCCGACTATTATCAGATCCCCGTCGCCGACCGTGAAGCGCTGCTCAAGGCCGAAGCAGCGGAGCAAGACAAGGAAGCTGCCGAAACGGCAGAAGGCGGCGAGGATGCACAAGACGCGGAGCAATCGGCAGACCAGGCCAGCACCGCTGAAGACAGCACGCAAAATGGTAGCGACAACGGTGGCGAGGAAGACCCCACCGCGGAAACCACCACCACCGGCGGCGAGGATGCCCGCGACGAACTGCCCCTGCGCAGCAAGGCCGCCTTGCGCCGCCGCTACAAGATCCAGGAAGTCATCCGCCGCGGCCAGGTGATGCTGGTGCAGGTGGTCAAGGAAGAGCGTGGCACCAAGGGTGCGGCGCTGACCACATGGCTGTCGCTGGCCGGACGCTATTGCGTGCTGATGCCCAACACCGCCCGCGGTGGCGGCATCTCGCGCAAGATAACCGACGCGCGCGACCGCAAGCGGCTGAAGGCCATTGCCGAGGAGATGAAGGTGCCCGCCGGCATGGGGCTGATCATCCGCACCGCTGGCGCACAGCGCACCAAGGCGGAGATAAAGCGTGATTTCAACTACCTGCTGCGCCTTTGGGAAAACATCCGCGAGCTGACGCTGCAATCCACCGCGCCAAAGCTGGTCTACGAGGAGGGCAACCTGGTCAAGCGCGCAATTCGCGATCTCTATGCCAAGGACATCGCCGAGATCCTGGTGGAGGGCGAGGCCGCCCACAAGGAAGCCCGCGCCTCCATGAAAATGCTCATGCCCTCCCACGTGCGCAACATCAAGCTTTATCAGGAGGACATTCCCCTCTTCGCCCGTTACAAGGTGGACGCCCAGCTCGATGGGCTGTTCTCGCCCGTCGCACCACTGCCATCCGGCGGTTATCTGGTGCTCAACCAGACCGAGGCGCTGGTCTCCATCGACATCAATTCCGGCAAGTCCACCCGCGAGCACTCCATCGAGGACACAGCGCTGAAGACCAACCTGGAGGCGGCGGAGGAAATCGCCCGCCAGTTGCGCCTGCGCGACCTTGCCGGGCTGATCGTCATCGACTTCATCGACATGGAGGACAAGCGCAACATCCGCCAGGTGGAGCGCAAGCTGAAGGAATCGCTGAAGGGCGACCGCGCCCGCATCCAGGTGGGACGCATCTCGCAGTTCGGCCTGCTGGAGATGTCGCGCCAGCGGCTGCGCCAGGGCATGCTGGAAAACGCCACCCGCCCCTGCCCGCACTGCTTCGGCACCGGCACCATCCGCTCCGTGTCCTCCTCCGCCCTGTCGGTATTGCGCGGCATAGAGGAACACCTCGCCGGCAGGAAGAAAGGTGGCGACAACACCTTCACCCTGCGCTGCCACCCCGACAGCGCCTTCTACATCCTCAACGAGAAGCGCGATCACCTCACCGGGCTGGAGCACCACTACGGCGTCTCCATATACGTGGAGCCCGACCGCGACATTGCCCCGGCGGCTTTCGAAATCGCCACCGCCCGTCGCAACTGGACCGCTCCCGCCACGACTGGCGCAAGAAGCGCGGTACGGCTGGAAACCGCCTTGGCCGATGAACAGGCCGCCACCGCACCACAAGCGGAAACACCGCAGGCCGATGATGGCGAACAGCCGAAGAAGAAAAAACGCCGCCGCCGTGGCAAGCGTGGCGGACGCAAAGCCCGCAAGCGCGCCCAGGCCAGGCTTGAATCCCTGCAACAGCAGGCTGCGGGCAGTGGCGGCATGTCGCAGGACGGCGGCCAGCCCACCGCACCATTCCGCATTGTCGACATGGGCGAGATGGTCATCGTCGTGCGCAACCGCGCCTACACTCCAGCTGCCGAAACATCGGACAAGGATGGTTCCGCCAACACAGGGGAGCCCTCCACCGACACGCCGCAAGAGGCTGACGAAGAAAATGACAAGTCCACTTCCCGGTCCGCCTCGAGGAACGGGCGCGGCAGGTCATCTTCCCGCAAGCGTGGCAATGGCCACCGCAAGCCGCGCAAGGCCAGCTCGAAGCCGGCGGCGGAACAGGCCGATGCACCGACCAGCGAGGACAAGCCCCCCGCCGGCAACATGGTGGCCGAGGATGCTGGCGGTGAAGACGAATCCAGCGGCAGCGGCAATGCCAGTGGTAACGGCAATGGTGATGTCGACAATTCCATGGACACAGCCGATACCGATACCGACACCGATACCAGCACTGACACCGCCATCGCCGCCCGCTCTGCCAGCGATGAGAGCTGAGGCTTGCCTGTTCACGAAGTAATGGATGAACCGAAAAAATCACGCCGCTTGGCACATTGGAAATTGTTCACGGACGACTCCCTCGGTCAAAAATGCCGTTGCACCGGCGCAGCACTGCCGCAAGCTGACACAACACGTTATTTTCCCTGAAGATAAGCCTTGTGGCCGACAGCACCGGCCACAAGGCTTTTCTTCAGGGTCGACACAAGGAAGGCGATGGCCGGAGGGCCACCGCCTTGCTCATTCGTTGCTGAATGATCTCCGCTGAGTCAGTTCAGCTTCGTCGCAGCAATCTTCTTCCAGTCCGGCACAGTGGTCAGGTTGGCCAGCGGCTTGCTGTAGGTTTCCGCCTTGAAGAACCAGGCCAGCCGCGGCTCATACCATTTGTAATCCGTCAGCATGTCGGTCATGGGCCGGTAGAATTTCGGGTTCACCGTCGCCTTGGCCCAGCGCACATAGCGGTTGTAGTCCAGATGCTCAGCCATGGATTTCCACACATTGCCGTTCAACGGCGCCATCATCCACTTGAACATGCCCACCGGGTTCATCGCCTTGATGCTGGCCACCGTCATCTTCTCGTAGTTGGTCATGCCGTTCAGCCACGTGCTCCACATCACCGGCTCGGTGGAGCAGTTGGCCATCACGTGCAGGGTGCGCGGATCGTTCAGCACCGCCATCAGCTTGAAGAACTTCTCCGGGTCGTTCATCGTCTCGGCCATCACCTCCGCATCGGTGAACGCCTTGAGCTGGGGCTTGATGGCGGCAAACTCCTCGGCGGAAGCTGCCTGGCATTCCGTGTAGTAGCTCTTCGCCTTCTCGAACTTGTGCTCGCCCGCATCGTCAGCAGCCAGCGCCGGGGCCGCCATCATCGCCGCCAGGGCAACAGTCGCGACAGTCCTGGAAAAACGCATGATCCCTCTCCTTGTTTCCTGTTCGCCCCCCGCTGATCTCTCGATCATGCGCCAATTCATATATGCAAATTTAATAATATTCAACCCTTCATATATGCGATTTTTCTCATGTGCGACAATCTGCCCACATCGTGGCCGCCGGCATCGCGCCCATCTGCCTAGGGTCTGGTCTCAATAAATGAGTGCTTCTCATGGGCATTTTGGCAAGATAGCAGCGGTTTTTCGTTCGCAGGCAATAGTGGAACTATTGGCAAGAACGAAAAACCGTCTGATATACAGCCAAAATGCACATGGGGAGTGCTCAGGTATTGAGTCCAGACCCTAGGGTCTGGTCCCAATAAATGAGTGCTTCTCATGGGCATTTTGGCAAAATGGCAGCGGTTTTTCGTTCGCAGGCAATAGTGGAGCTATTGGCAAGAACGAAAAACCGTCTGATATGCAGCCAAAATGCACATGGGGAGTGCTCAAGCTTTGAGTCCAAACCCTAGACCTGTCTCGCGGCACTGCCGAATCACAACACCGGCAGCCTGCTTGACCCCCTCCGTTAAACAAATGTAACATGAAAAGAAAAAACTTTTTTCGGAGGAAACGCATCAAGGGAGGGGGAACATGGTCTATACCCACAAGCACCCTGCTCTGCTTGTCATCGGAGTCATCTTTCTGGCCATCGGCTTCCTTACCGCCGGTGGCATGCTTGACGGTCTCATCGCCACCATAGGCGCAAGGAAATACATCGGCGAGATGATCTGGCTGGGCTATATTCTCGGCGCCATCTCGCTGCTTGTCGGCCTCTGGCACCTGTTCGGCACCCATCGCGAGGGCAACCTGGACTACTATCTCTCCACCATTGCCGGCGCCGCGTTCATAATGCTGGTGGCCATGGTCATCCGCTGGTATGTCGCCCCCTTTGTGGCCACGCTCAGCAAGGCCATGGGACCGGTGATGGGCGACAAATACCTGCACCAGGTGCTGGGTCTGAATTACGTGGTGCTGGGCATTCTTGCCGGCATCATCATCGTCAACACCATCGGCGTGCCCAAATGGGCGCAAAACGGCGTGCGCCTGTCACGCCTCGGGCTGAAGACCGGCGTCATCCTGCTCGGCACGCTCTATTCGTTGGCCGAGCTGCAACAGCTGGGCAAGCTTTCCGTGGCGCTCATCGGTTTCTTCGTGCTCGGCTCGGTTGGGCTGGTGCTGCTGCTGGGACGCATGCGGGGGCTGCCCAACAACATGACCGGCGTGCTCTCCGCCGGCATGGGGGTATGCGGTGTGTCCGCCACCGTGGCCGCCGCGCCGGTGGTCAAGGCCCGCGCCATTGACATTGCCTACACCATTGGCACCATCCTGCTGTGGGGTGTGGGCTGCATGTTCCTCTTCCCCATCATCGGCCACATGCTCGACATGGGCTTCGTGCAGTTCGGCGCCTGGGCCGGCACCGGGATCCTCAACTCCGCACAGGTGGCCGGGGCGGCCTTGGCCTACCAGCCGGACGGCATCGAGACATTGAAGGTGGCCGAGATCTTCAACATTACCCGCGTGCTGTTCCTGCCCATCATCGTGCTGTGGCTGGCGCTGTGGTTCGTCCGCCGCGAGGACAACGGCGAGCGGGTCAATATCGGCCAGGTCATCGTGCAGAAGTTCCCGCTCTTCGTGCTGGGCTTCATCCTCATGTTCGCGCTGTCCTCCACGGGCATCTTTGCTCCGCCCCAGCACTACAAGGGCAAGTATTTCGACAACAACATTCCCGAGTCGAAACTGCTGAAGCCGGAGGAAGCAGCCCTGCTGAAGGCCGAGTTGCCCAAGGTGCAGCGTGAAGATCGCAAGGCGGCACTGCTGCGGCTGATCGACAACCGCAAGATCATGAGCCGCGAGGACGATGCCGTCATCCGCGGCCTGAACAACGCCAAGGTGCTGTCGAAACAGGCCAACAAGCTGCTCAAGAAGGCCCACAAGGCCGTGCGCCACACGGCCGGGAAGATCAAGGCCTTCCGCCAGTGGATAACGCTGCTCTTTGCTTTCGGCCTGACGGGGCTGGGCATGCAGATCACCATGGCCGCCATCCGGCAGGCCGGCGGACAGCCGCTGGTGGTGGGTGGCATCGTCGGCACGCTGAAGGCCGTGCTTTCGCTCATCGTCATCTTGCTGTTCGTTCACGAGACCATCTAGGAAGGAGGGCAATGCCATGACCGACAGGACTGCCGGCAACAACGGCAACGACCAGAGCATCGACATCCACGAAACGGAAGAGGGCTTCCGCTATCACCGCGGCTCGGCGCTGTCGATCTTCTCCAGCGACCGTTACGAGGATCTGGTGGCCCTGGCCTTTGCCCTGGCCATTGCCCTGGGCGTCTATCTGTTCGTCTGATCACACATCACCGCGCGGGCGGCATCGCCGGCAGGCTCTTGCCGCCCGCGTCGGCTTGCGCTTCAACCCCGGCTTCGGAGGCTTTCCATGTCCGCAAGCTGCATTCTGCTGGCCAGCCACGGCACTACCGGCGCCCGCGCCGCGGAAGCCCGCGCCTTGGCCGAGGCACAACGCACTGGCGCCGTGGTCATGCATCTGCTGGTGGTACCCTCCTTCTGGGCCGACATCCGCGGCGATGACTGGCTCAACGGCGGCCCCGCCCGCGATGCCTTCAGCACCTACGTGGAAGATCTGCTCGCCAGCGAGGTGGAACAGGAGATCTCGCGCCTTGGCAAGGCTGCCCGTGCCACCGGCATCACCCTGCATTCCCATGTGCGCCGCGGCCAGCCGACGCAATGCCTGCTCGATTTCGCCGAGGATTGCCTGCCACAACTTGTCATCATCGGCACGCCACGCCGCAAGGGCGAACCGGGCTATCGCTCGCGCATGACACTGGAGAAACTGGCACGCGGCCTGAATGCACCGCTGCTTGTCGTGCCGCGGCAGGTAGAGCAGCCAGAGAATGACAGCCCCCATGAATGATACCTTCACCGATACCGCCACAGGGCGCAATGCACAGCAGGATTTCGCCCGCGTCGATATCGATACCCCCTGGCCCGCTGCCTGGCTGCGCACTTTTTTCCACGACCCGGAGCGCCTGTTGCGCCTCAATCCGTTCCTGACCATTCGCAAGATCCACCGCACCGCTCCCGACACCTGGGAAGTGCAAGGCCGCAACGATGCCACTGAACGCGACTTTCACATCACCATGCGCCGTCAACCGCTGCCTGACGGCAACGGTTACCGCCTGTTGTGGGATGGCTGGCTGAAGAACGAGACCCGCCTGATCATCAAGGACAGCGGCGCCGGTGCCGCCCGCATCGCCATCATCGACGATTATTCCGCCACTCCTCTGCCCGAACGCGAACGCCGCAAGGACGAAGTGGACATTTCTATCATCCCCTGGGGCCAGTATATCCACGCCTATCTGCACTGGCTGCACAAGTTCGGCTGGCTGCCCGGCTACATGTGCCTGATGACCGGCCCCTGGCTGCGCATGACGCCCTCTGCCCGGCGCATCAGCAAATGGCTGATTTTCATAACGATCGCCGAATTCATCTTTTTCCTGATGGTGTTCAGCATCTTCTGGCTGGAATACCGCAACTGACTTCGCCACAGGCTCCAAGCCGTGCGGACAAAATGTTTGATGTCTGGCCCAGGCTCAGGCCCCATGAAGAGGCATGCCAGATGGACACTTCCGGAAACACCATGATTTGGCCGTGCTGGCTGGCAGGGGGAGCTTGATTGGCGGCTTGTGTGGCCTTCAGTCCTGGAGGCGGCTGCTTTTCAAGCCTGGAAAGCGGGGATTTTGTTTCAT
>JAJRRZ010000047.1 GCA_024279045.1 Alphaproteobacteria bacterium | reverse complement strand
GGCAATGTCATCAACACCGAATGGGAAGAACCGGTGTTCAAGGCCTGGCAGATGTTCGAGAAGGGCGGCGTGAAGGTGGCCGTCATCGGCCAGGCCTTCCCCTATACACCGGTGGCCAACCCGCGGCACATGATTCCCAGCTGGTCGTTCGGCATCCGCGAGGAGATGGTGCAGAAGCACGTGGACGATGCGCGGGCGGCGGGAGCGCAACTGGTGGTGCTGCTGTCGCACAACGGTTATGACGTGGACCGCAAGATGGCCAGCCGCGTGAAGGGCATCGACGTGGTGCTGGTGGGCCACACGCATGATGCCACTCCGCAGGTGGAGAAGGTGGGCAAGAGCATCCTCGTCTCCTCGGGTTGCTCCGGCAAGTTCGTCTCGCGGCTGGACGTGGAGGTGAAGGACGGGCGCATGGTGGATTTCAGCTATCGGCTGATCCCGGTGTTCGCCGATGTCATTGCGCCCGATGCCGACATGGCGAAGCTCATCGCCGATATCCGCAAGCCGCACGAGAAGGTGATCAACGAGGTGCTGGGCACCACGGAAACCACGCTGTATCGCCGCGGCAACCTGGCTGGCACGTTCGACACGTTGATCACCACCGCGCTGATGGAGGAGCGCGACGCGGAAATCGCCCTGTCGCCGGGCTTTCGCTGGGGGCCGTCGCTGGTGGCGGGGCAGCCCATCACGGCGGATGACGTGTATTCGCAGACGGCGATCACCTACCCCAACGTCTATCGCACGGAGATGACAGGCAAGCAGCTTAAGGACATTCTGGAAGACGTGTGCGACAACCTCTACAACCCCGACCCCTACTACCAGCAGGGCGGCGACATGGTGCGCACCGGCGGGCTGCTGTTCGACCTGCATCCTTACGAGAAGATGGGCAACCGCATCCAGAACCTGCGGCTGAAGCGCACGGGCGAAAAGCTGGAGGCCGGCAAGAAATACGTGGTGGCGGGCTGGGCTTCGGTGCGGCCTGGTACGGAAGGCCCGCCGGTGTGGGATCTGGTGATGAACTGGATCCGCAAGAAGAAGACGGTGAGCATCCCCGAGCAGCGCGACGTGCGGCTGATTGTCTGAATGCCGCCGTGCGGCGCATCGCACGGGGTAATTGCATGGAGCGGGCAGCGTGGCGCGCAGGCGCACAGGAACACCATCGAACGGAAAGGGCGCATCAGCCCCCGGAGCCGGTCGCCGCGCCCTGCTGAAGGGTGTGGCAGCTGGCATTGCGGGGATCGTGGGAGTTGGCGCGCTTGCTGGCAAGGCAGGGCGGGCCACTGCAAATGCCGGGAACCAGCCGGCACATGCGCCGTTTCGGCCCGGCAGGCCGGCGGGCCGGCCTTATGGCCTGCCGTCGCCGTTTCGCAAGCACGTGGTGCGGCGCTGGCTGCGCGGCATGTTGCCCTCGCCGTTGAGCCGGGCAAGCTTCACACCGCTGGCGGAGCTGGAGGGCATCATCACCCCCAACGGGCTGGTGTTCGAACGCCATCATGGTGGTGTGCCGGACATCGACCCGGCGCGTTTTCGTCTGGCGGTGCACGGGCTGGTGGACAGGCCCATGGCCTTTGCGCTGGACGACCTGAAGCGGCTGGAGGTGGTTTCGCGCATCCATTTTCTGGAATGCGCGGGCAACAATTCGATGAACTGGCGCGGACCACGCACCAGCGCGGTGCAGTTCAGCCACGGGTTGCTGTCGTGCTGCGAGTGGACGGGGGTACGACTGCTGGATGTGCTGCACCTGTGTGGCGTGCCGGAGAAGGCCACCTGGCTGCTGGCGGAAGGGGCCGATGGCGTGGCCTATGCGCGCTCCGTGCCGCGGGCGCTGTGGGGCGATGCGTTGCTGGCGTTTGCGCAGAATGGCGAGGCGCTGCGCCCGGAACAGGGATTTCCGCTGCGGCTCATCGTGCCGGGTGCGGAAGGCTCGCTGAACGTGAAATGGCTGCACCGGCTGAAACCGGGCGATGCGCCATGGATGACGCGGGAGGAAACGGCGCGCTATGCCGACTTGCAGGATGATGGCAAGGCGCGGCTGTTCACGCTGGTGCAGGAGGTCAACTCGGTGATCACCCTCCCTTGCCCGGAAAAGCCGCTGTCGCGGCACGGACGGCAGCGGCTGTCGGGGCTGGCGTGGTCGGGACACGGGCGCATCGCGGCGGTGGACGTGTCGTTCGATGGCGGGGTGAACTGGCAGCAGGCGCGGCTGGAGGAGCCGGTG
>JAJRRZ010000046.1 GCA_024279045.1 Alphaproteobacteria bacterium | reverse complement strand
TGGAAGCGCTTGCGGATGGCCTGTATCTCTTCTTCCGTCAGCAGGCCCTCGCGCACCAGCCGCTGCGCATAGATCTCTGCCACCGTCGGGTGCTCGGCAATGCGCCGATACATCAGCGGCTGGGTGAAGGCCGGCTCGTCGGCCTCGTTGTGGCCATGGCGGCGATAGCAGAACATGTCCACCACCACGGGCTTGCGGAACTTCTGGCGGAATTCCGTGGCCACCCGCGCGGCGAACACCACCGCTTCGGGATCATCGCCGTTGACGTGGATAATCGGCGCGCCGGCCATCTTCGCCACGTCGGAGGGATAGGGCGAGGAGCGGCCCCAGATGGGCGAGGTGGTAAAGCCGATCTGGTTGTTGATGATGAAATGCACCGAGCCGCCAAAGCGATGCCCCGACACGCCCGACAAGGCGAAACACTCCGCCACCACCCCCTGCCCGGCGAAGGCGGCATCGCCATGCAGCAGCAGTGGCATGATGTGCGTGCGCTGGGTGTCGCCACAGGTGTCCTGCAGGGCGCGCGCCTTGCCCAGCACCACCGGATCGACCAGCTCCAGGTGCGAGGGGTTCGAGGCCAGCGAGATGTGCACCTCGTTGTTGTCGAACACCCGGTCGGCGGAGGCGCCCAGGTGATATTTCACATCGCCGGTGCCTTCCACCTCTTCCGGCGGCGGCATGGCCCCGGCGAACTCGCTGAAGATGGCGCGATAGGGCTTGCCCAGCACGTTGGCCAGCACGTTCAGCCGCCCGCGGTGGGCCATGCCCATGGAAATGGTGCGCACGCCAAGCTGGCCACCACGCTTGATGACCTGCTCCAGCGCCGGGATGATGGATTCCGCTCCCTCCAGCGAGAAGCGCTTCGTGCCGATATACTTGCGGTGCAGGAAACGTTCGAACTCCTCCGCCTCGATGATGCGCTCCAGAATCGTGCGTTTGCCGATGCTGGTGAAGGAAACCTCCTTGTCCGGGCCTTCGATGCGCTCCTGGATCCACGCCTTTTCCGCCGGGTCGGAAATGTGCATGAACTCCCAGCCCAGGGAGGCGCAATAGGTGCGCTTGAGGATGGTCAGCACATCATCGATGCTGCCCCATTGCAGGCCCAGCACGCCGTCGAGATAGATCAGCCGCTTGCGGTCTTCCGGTGTCTTGAAGCCGTAGAATTCCGGGCGCAGCTCCGGGTGCGGATCGGGCTCGCGCAGGCGCAAGGGGTCGAGGTCGGCAATCAGGTGTCCGCGCACGCGATAGGCGCGGATCATCATCAATGCGCGGATGGAATCCTTCGCCCGCGCCTTCAGCTCCTTTTCCGACACCGGCGCGGCCTGTTGTTCGCCGCCGCGCGCAGGCGGGCGCTTGCCCTTCAGGCGCTGGGCCAGCTCCTCTTCCAGCCGGGCGAAGTCATAATCCAACGCCGCGGTCAGGTCATCGGTGGGCAACACCGGCCAGTCGGCCCGCGCCCAGGAAGGGCCGCGCACGTCCACTTCCACCGCCTGCGGATCATCGCCCACGGCGGCGAACAGCTCCTGCCACTCGGCATCCACCGAGCGCGGGTTCTTCAGCCAGCGCAAATACAGCGATTCGACATACTCCGGCTCGTTGCCGGACAATGCCGCCAGCCTGGCGATGAGGTCG
Source organism: Alphaproteobacteria bacterium (assembly GCA_024279045.1). Lineage (GTDB taxonomy): Bacteria > Pseudomonadota > Alphaproteobacteria > Rhizobiales > Aestuariivirgaceae > Thermopetrobacter. The sequence continues at coordinate 41,897 of JAJRRZ010000046.1, read as the reverse complement.
GGGGAGGGGGTGCCGGTTGCCGTGTGCATGGCTGTCGCACCTTGAGTTGGGGGGATTGAGAGGGGGAAGGAGAAGACCTGTTGTTGATGTTCGGTGAATGCCTCATGGATGAGAAGAACCGCCGCCAGTGTCGTGCTGCTCCCGGCAGGATCAACCGCTTCAGCCGCGCGCTACCCTGGCCACTGTCTCGCCGATGCGCGCGGGCGAACGCTCCACGGTTACGCCCGCCGCCTCCAGTGCCGCGATCTTGGCCTCCGCCGTGCCCTTGCCGCCGGAGATGATGGCCCCGGCATGGCCCATGCGCCGCCCCGGCGGGGCGGTGATGCCAGCGATGTAGGCGATCACGGGTTTCTTGCCATTCTGTGCCTTGATGTATTCCGCCGCCTCCTCTTCCGAGGTGCCGCCGATTTCGCCGATGAGCACGATTTGCTCGGTTTCCTCGTCGGCATAGAATAGCTCCAGGCAGTCGATGAAATCCATGCCCTTCACCGGATCGCCGCCGATGCCGATACAGGTGCTCTGGCCCAGGCCGACGTCGGTGGTCTGCTTCACCGCCTCGTAGGTCAGCGTGCCGGAGCGCGAGACGATGCCCACCGAGCCGCGCTTGTGGATGTGGCCAGGCATGATGCCGATCTTGCAGGCATCGGGGGTGATGATGCCGGGGCAGTTCGGCCCGATGAGCCGCGAGGAAGAGCCCGTGAGCGCGCGCTTCACGCGCACCATGTCGAGCACCGGGATGCCCTCGGTGATGCACACTATGAGCGGTATTTCGGCATCGATGGCCTCGACGATGGCATCCGCCGCGAAGGGCGGCGGCACGTAGATGACCGTGGCATCGGCGCCGGTGGCCTCGCGCGCCTCGCGCACGGTGTCGAACACCGGCAGGCCGAGGTGCGTCATGCCGCCCTTGCCGGGCGTTACGCCGCCGACCATCTTCGTGCCGTATTGCAGTGCCTGCTCGGTGTGGAACGTGCCCTGCGCGCCGGTCAGCCCCTGGCAGATGACGCGAGTGTTTTCATCGACGAGAATGGCCATGGCTCAGGCTCCCGTTGCGCCGGCGCGGGCGGCGGCGACGGCCTTTTGTGCCGCCTCGTCCAGATCGTCCGCGGCGATGATGTCCAGCCCCGAGGCATCGAGGATGGCCTTGCCCTTGTCCACGTTGGTGCCCTCCAGCCGCACCACCAGCGGCACCTTGAGCCCCGCCTCGCGCACCGCCGTTACCACGCCCTCGGCGATGATGTCGCAGCGCATGATGCCGCCGAAGATGTTCACCAGGATGCTCTTTACGGCAGGGTCTTCGGTAATGATGCGGAAGGCCGCGGCCACCTTCTCGGCAGTGGCGCCGCCGCCGACGTCGAGGAAGTTGGCCGGTTCGCCGCCGTGCAGCTTGATGATGTCCATGGTGGCCATGGCCAGGCCCGCGCCATTGACCATGCAGCCGATGTCGCCATCCAGCGCGATGTAGCTCAGTCCGTATTGCGCCGCCTCGCGCTCGCGCGGGTCTTCCTCATCCGCATCGCGCAGCTCCATCACCTCCGGGTGGCGGAACAGGCCGTTGTCGTCGAAGCCCGCCTTGGCATCCAGGCACAGCAGCTTGTCTTCTGCCGTAACCACCAGCGGATTGATCTCCAGCAGGCCCATGTCCTTCTCGATGAAGGCGCGATACAGCGCCGCCACCAGCCGCTGGCATTGCTTCGCCAGATCACCGCGCAGGCCCAGCCCGGCGGCAATGGCGCGGCCCACATAGGGGCTGTAGCCCATGGCCGGATCAACCGTGATGGTAAAAATCTTCTCCGGTGTTTCGGCGGCCACCTGCTCGATGTCCATGCCACCGGCCTGCGAGGCGATGAAGGCGATGCGCGAGGTGCTCCTGTCCACCAGGCAGGAGAGATAGAGTTCCCGCGCAATGTCCAGCCCTTCCTCGACGAGCAGCTTGCGCACCTGCCTGCCCTGCGGGCCGGTCTGCGGTGTAACCAGCACCTTGCCCAGCAGTTCGGCGGCGGCGGCGCGCACCTCGTCGAGCGACTTGCATACCTTCACGCCGCCCGCCTTGCCGCGTCCGCCGGCGTGGATCTGCGCCTTTACCACCCATACAGGCCCGCCCAGTTCCTCCGCCACGGCCACGGCCTCGTCCACCGAGAAGGCGGGCTTGCCGCGCGGCACTGGCGCACCGTAAGCGGCGAGGATCTCCTTGGCCTGATATTCATGGATGTTCATGCCGCCCTCCTTCGGGCTGGTCGGATGGAAGCACCGCGTAATACACGCGGCTGCTCAGGCAAGATCCGGGGCGATGGTCTTCGCTGCTTCGATGAGCTTTTCCACGTGTTCCACCGACTTCTTGAACGCCGCCTTTTCCTCGTCGTTCAGGCCGATCTCGACCACCTGCTCCACGCCATTGGCGCCGATGATCACCGGCACGCCCACATACAGGCCCTTCACGCCATAGGCGTCATCGACATGCGCGGCACAGGGCAGAATGCGCCGATAATCCTTCAGGTAGCTCTCCGCCATGGCAATGCCGGAAGCCGCTGGCGCATAATAGGCCGAGCCGGTCTTCAGCAGGCCGACGATCTCCGCGCCACCATCGCGCACGCGCTGCACGATGTCGGCGATCTGCTGCTCGCTGAGCCAGCCCATCTTCACCAGATCCGGCAGCGGGATGCCGGCAACGGTGGAATAGCGCGGCAGCGGCACCATGGTGTCGCCATGCCCGCCCAGCACGAAGGCGTTCACATCCTTTACCGAGACGTTCAGCGCCTCGGCGATGAAATACTGAAAGCGTGCCGAGTCCAGCACTCCAGCCATGCCCACCACGCGCTGCGTGGGTAGGCCGGAATAGCGCTGCAAGGCCCACACCATCACATCCAGCGGATTGGTGATGCAGATGACGAAGGCATCCTTCGCATACTTGGCGATGCCCGCGCCGACCTGGGCCATCACCTTGAGATTGATCTCCAGCAGATCGTCGCGGCTCATGCCCGGCTTGCGCGGCACGCCGGCGGTAACGATCACCACATCCGCACCGGCAATATCGGCATATTCATTAGCGCCCTTCAGGCGAATGTCGAAGCCCTCCACCGGCGAGCTTTCGGCAATGTCCAGCGCCTTGCCCTGCGGCATGCCCTCGACGATGTCGAAGATGACCACATCGCCCAGCTCCTTCAGGCCGATGAGGTGGGCCAGGGTGCCGCCGATCATGCCGGCGCCGATGAGTGCGATCTTTCTGCGGGCCATGGATGTTTGCGCCTTGCTGTTTGCCAGTTGACTGCCTGTCGGTTGATCCGGAGTTCCGCGCCGGATGCGCGGTGTCAGGAGTGCGTGAACAGGGTGCGACATTCCGCCGCCGCTGCTGTTTCAGCTATACTCCCGCCCGCGCGGACTGACAACAGGGAAAAACAGCAAAATTACCCTTACGTTTACGTCAAATTTTGACTGCTTCCGCCGCTGCGCCGCCTTCTGTCTTCACCCCGGCAGCAGGGTATGCAGGGCGGACGTGATGGTGGCCATGCGCCGTGCGTAGTTGGCCATCACCGCCCGGCCCAGCTCGGGGAACTCATGGCAGACGCGCAGGAACAGCTCGTGCGAGAAGCGCAGCAGTTCCACGTTGTCCACTGCCTGGACGTTCATGCGATGGTGCAGCTTGGCGATCATTGCGCCTTCGCCAATGAGGGCACCGCGCGCCAGGTTCAGCTTCATGGAGGGATCCTCATCCATCCAGGCCTGCGCCGCACCATCGAGCAGCAGCAGCCCGGCATGGTCGTCATCACTCTGCCGCACCAGCATTTCCCCGGCGGATGCCTGCACATGCTCCGCCGCATAGACCAGCACCCGCAGCCGCGCCACGTCGATGTCCTCGAACAATGGCGTTGCCGCCAGCAGGGCCACGCCCTCGTCCACTGTCAGCTTGTGATCCGGCGACATTGCCCCGAAAGCCCCCCTTGCATGCTTGCACGAGCCAATCCTACACGCCCATGACGCGCACCGCCAGCCTGCGTTGACGTGGCCCGTCCAGCTCCACCATCAGCAGCGACTGCCACCTGCCCAGCACCGGTGCGCCCTCGTGCAGCGCCAGCATCTCCGCATTGCCCAGCAACATGGCAATGAGATGCGCATGGGCGTTTTCCGGCTCGTCGGGCGGGCAGTCGCGCAAGTGCAGGTCGTTGTGCAGATACCTTGCTTCCGGTGGGGCAATGGACAGGAAATAGTGCTCCATGTCGCGCAGCAGGCGCTCCTCGTTCTCGTTTACCGTCAGCGCCACGGTGGTGTGCAGCGAGGTGATCAGCACCTGCCCTTCGGCAATGCCGCTGGCGGTGATGATCTCGCGCAATTGTGCGGTGATGTCGATGACCTGAAAGTTCCGCGCTGTCTCCACGGTGAGATGATCGAAATGTGTGCGCATGTTCACCCCTCTCAAGTCTCTACCGGCACCATATGCTCCCAGCGTTGCGCGGCAATGAATTCGGCGTCGCCCAGCACCACCGACCCGGTCGGCACCTCCGGTAACTCCTTCAGGGCCTGCTGGCGTGCATGCGGGGCGATCCAGTACAGCGGCGCATCGGTCAGCAGGGTGGCCAGTGCCGCCGCCAGTCCCCGCGGCTCCCGGAGCGCCGCAAGGCTGGCCAGCAGTGCCGGCGTCTCCACCAGGGCATGATCGTTGGCAAAGGTTTCCGCCAGCGCCAGCAGATCATCCAGCGCCAGCTCCGCGCCATCGGCGAAACGGGTGCGTCCGGCACCGGCATCGAACAGGCCTTGCGCCTCGTTCGGCTGCACCATCTGCAGCATGAACAGCGAGCCTTCCCAGTGTCCGCCCAGCGTGGCCAGCTTTGCCCCGCGCTGGCGGGCCAGCGGCTGCCATGCCGTCTTTGCCGCCGGAGGACAGACCAGCGCCTGCACATCTTCCGGCAGCTCGTCATCAGCGGCCAGCAGCAGCACCTCGTGCCCCGCCTGCACCGCGCCGAGCCACAACATCAGCCATTCCAGCGTGTGCACGGGTTGCGCCAGCGCCAGCCGTCCGCCGCCTTCCGCCGGCAGCCCCAGCTTGCGCAGCGTACGGGCCATGCGCGTGGCCATGCGCGCCAGGTCATCGCCAGAGAAGGTGTGTTTCTCGGCCATGTCCATGTCATCTTCCGGCGGCGGTGGCGCGGGCAGGCGCATCACTGGTGCATCGCGCGCCGCCAGCCGTTGCAGCAGGTTCTCTTCCGTCATGCGGCCAGTCTTTCTTGCCATTGGCCATATTGCAGCCCGATCGGCCCTACAGATTGCAGAAAATTGACCCGCGCGCGAGCAAAATGCTGCTACATTCCCTGCAATGAACTGGCGCGACATTACATCCACCGGCCCGCAAGGCCGTCTGCGGCGCAAGCTGTTGCTGGCGCGTGCCGCCATGTTGGCGGAGCGGCTGTGGCACGCTGTTTTCCCTGCCGTGATGCTGGCGGGCGTCATGCTGCTGCTAGTCGCCAGCGGCCTGTTGCCTGCCTTGCCGGGCATGGCGCGGCTGCTCGCGTGGCTGGCTTTCGTCGCCGGCATGGCATGGCTGCTGCGCCCCTTGAAGGATGTGCGCCTGCCCACCGAGGATGAAGCGCTGGCACGGCTGGAGGCACGCTCTCGCCTGTCGCATCAGCCACTGCGCACGCTGGCCGATGACATGGCCGCACCGGCACACGATGCCGCGGCACAAGCCCTGTGGAAGGCGCACAAGCAACGCATTGCCAGCCATATCCGTGCCTTGCGTGTCGGTTGGCCGCGTTCCGATGCGCCGCGGCGCGATCCGTTCGCCTTGCGTTTTGCGCTGGGCTTGGCACTGGTGGCCACCTTTGCCCTGAATGGTCCGCGTTTTCTCGACAACCTGCATGCCAGCCTGCGCCCGCCAACGCTGGCTCTTGCTGGTGAACCGGCACGGCTCGATGCCTGGATCGATCCGCCCGCCTTTGCGGGCGCGCCGCCGGTGATGCTGGCCACCAATGGCAAGCTGCTGCGCACCGATGCGCCCGTGCAGGTGTTGCAGGGCGCACGGCTGACCATCCGCTTTCAGGGGCGCGTTGCGCCGGAAATCACCCTGCATGCCACCGACTCCGGTGGTGCGCTGCTTCGCCGTGAAGAGCCTGCCAGCGTGGAAAGTGGCGCCTGGCAGGCGCGGATTGCGCTGAACCAGCCGTTGCGCGTGCGCATTGCCGGGGGTGGCATCAGCGCCAGCTGGAACATCGACGTGCTGGCTGACGCGCCACCCGTCATTGAGCTGGAAAAGCCTCCCGTCGCCACGGCCAGCGGTGCGCTGAGCCTGCGCTGGAAGGCGCATGATGATCATGGCGTGAAGGCGGCACGGGCCATCATCGCGCTGGCCGAACCGCCCGCGGGCATGTTGCGCTACGATGCGCCGAAAGCGCCACTGAAATTGCTCAAACCCGGCAAACAGGTGCGTGGGCAGGACATGCTGAAACTCATGGCCCACCCCTGGGCCGGCCTGAAGGTGCGCCTGACCCTGGAGGCCACCGATGTGGGCGGGCAGACTGGCCGATCGAAGCCGTTGCAGCTCACCCTGCCGCAGCGGCGCTTCAGCCAGCCGCTGGCCGCTGCCATCGTCGAGCAGCGCCGCGGACTGATCCTGCACCCGGCGCGCAGGCACGAGATCGCCGAGGTGCTGGCTGCCTTTCTCGCCTGGCCGCAAGGACTGCTGAAGCGCAAGGCCAGCAGCGCCTACCTGGGCCTGCGCCATGCCATGACCAGCCTGTTGGCCGCGCGTGGCGAGGATGATCTGAAGCAGGTGGTGGCGCTGCTGTGGGAGGTGGCGCAAACCATCGAGGACGGCGATCTGGCCGATGCCAAACGCCAGCTGGAAGCGGCGCGCAAGGCGCTGGAAGAGGCGCTGAAGAACGGCGCCTCGGAAGAGGAGATCGCCAGGCGCATGGCGGAGTTGAAGCAGGCGCTGAACCGCTACTTGCAATCACTCGCCCGCCAGCAGATGCAGCACGGCCAGCAACAGCCGCATATCAGCCGCAACGGCCAGATGCAGGCCATCACCCCGCAGGATCTGCAACGCATGATGGATCAACTGGAGCGCCTGGCCCGCTCCGGCGCGCGCGACGCGGCGCAGCGCATGCTCTCGCAACTGGACAACATCCTGCAGAACCTGCAGACCATGCCGCAAACGGCCATGCGTCCATCGCCCGACGAACAGGCCCTGCGCGAATTGCAGAAGCTGATGCGCGAACAGCAGAAACTGCTGGATGAAACCTGGCGCGAATCACAGGAGAGGCGACGTCAGGGTGATGCGCGTGGCAACGAGCGGCTGGAGCAGTTGCAGCGCCAGCAGCAGGCACTGGCCGAGGCCCTGCGCCAGATGATGGAGCGGATGCAACGCCAGGGTGAGCAGCCGCAAGGCAGGCAGCAGCAGGACGGCCAGCGAGACGGCCAGCAGGACGGTGAACAGCAACGTCAGGGCGAAGGGCCGGATGGTTTTCGCCCCGGTGGTCAGTCAGGGCCGCAGGGTGAAAACCGCTTTGCGGAGAATGGCCGCAACGGCAGCCGGTCAGGCGGCATGGCCGATGGAGAGGTTCCCGGTGATGCACTGGGACAGGCGCAGCGCTCCATGCGCGGCGCGGCGCGCAATCTTGGCCAGCGCCGCCCGGGCAGCGCCATGCGCGATCAGATGCAGGCCCTGCAGGCCCTGCGCCGCGGCGCGCGGCAGTTGGCGCGGCGCATTGCCCGGCAGCAGGGCCGTCAGCGCGGCGGTGTCGGCATCGGCATGATGCGCCGCCAATACGACCCGTTGGGCCGCCCCCTGCGCGGACAATTCGCCGAGCCTGGTCCGGACAACCCCATGGTGCCCGACCTCGACGCCGCGCAGCGCGCCCGACGCATTCTGGAATATCTGCGCAAGCGCGCCGAGGATGCCACCCGTCCGCCACTGGAGCGCAACTACATCGACCGCCTGCTGCGTGGCCTGTATTGAGCCGATCATGAAGAACAGTCTTCTGGCCGACGTCCGACGACGCGTGAACGGCTCATGTTCGGCTGTCGAAGTGAAGGCAATGCGGGAGCTGCCGCTTAGCCACGGCGGTCGATGATGAAGCGTGCCGCCGCGCGCAGCACATCGGCACGGTCGCCATAGGACGAGAGAGCATCCCGCGCCTGTTCCACCAGTTCCGCCGCCTTGGTGCGCGCGCCATCAAGCCCCAGCAGATCGACGAATGTCGCCTTGCCGGCGGCGGCATCCTTGCCCGGCGTCTTGCCCAGCTCCTCCGCGGTGGCTTCCACGTCGAGAATGTCATCGGCAATCTGAAACGCCAGCCCCACGGCTTGAGCATATGCGCCCAGCCGCGCCAGGTCGTCTTCGTCCGCCTCGGCCAGCACACCTCCCGCCCGCAGCGCAAAATCGAACAATGCGCCGGTCTTCAGCCGCTGGATGGCGACAATCTCGTGTTCGTTGTCGATGCGCTGCTGCTCGGCCTGCAGATCACGCATCTGCCCGCCGACCATGCCCGCCTCGCCGGAAGCGTGCGCCAGCATCGCCACCAGTTGCGCGCGCACCCCGGCCCGCGGGTGCGTGGCCGCATCGGTGAGAATGCCGAAGGCCAGCGCCTGCAGGGCATCGCCGGCAAGAATGGCCGTTGCCTCGTCGAAAGCCACATGCACCGTCGGCTGGCCGCGGCGCAGGTTGTCGTCGTCCATGGCCGGCAGGTCATCATGCACCAGCGAATAGCAGTGCAGGCACTCCAGAGCCGCGCCGGCGCGCAGCGCCCGTGCGTCCAGCGCGCTGTCCTCGCCGAACAGCCGCGCCGCTTCACGCACGAAGAACGGGCGGATGCGCTTGCCGCCATTGAGTGCCGCGTGGCGCATGGCCCGCGCCAGCCGTGGCGCTTGCGCTGTTTCCGGCGATGGCAGCAATTCATCCAGCAACGCCTGCACGTCTCGTGCCGTTTCCGCCAGCCGCTGCCGGAAGGTTGCCGTTGCCGCATCCGCCGCCATGCCGTCCTCGTGCTTCATGCCTCGCACATCGAGTCTCGCACCTCGCGCCTCACTCCTCCTCGCACACCGCGCCTCACGTCTCACGCCTGCAGTGGTTCCGCGTCGGTGAACTGCAACCGCGCCAGCTTCGCATAGAGCCCGCCGCGCTGGACCAACTCCTCGTGCGTGCCGATTTCGACAATGCGCCCGTGCTCCATGACGATGATGCGATCTGCCCCGCGCACGGTGGCCAGGCGGTGGGCGATGGCCAGTGTCGTGCGTCCTTCCATCAGCGTTTCCAGCGCCGCCTGCACGTGGCGCTCGCTCTCGGCGTCCAGTGCGCTGGTGGCCTCGTCCAGCAGCAATATCGGCGCATCGGCCAGAATGGCGCGGGCAATGGCGATGCGCTGGCGCTGCCCACCGGAGAGGTTCACGCCGCGCTCGCCCAGTTGCGTGTCCAGCCCGTCGGGCAGGTTGGCGGCGAACTCGTCCACCCTTGCCGCTTTGGCCGCCGCTTCCACTTCCGCGTCCGAGGCATCCGGATTGCCGAAACGGATGTTCTCGCGAATGGTGGTGGAGAAGATCACCACCTCCTGCGGCACCAGCGCCATGCGCGCGCGCACCTCGCGCGGATCGGCCATCTTGATGTTCACGCCATCGACGTGCACTTCGCCGGATTGCGGGTCGTAGAAGCGCAGCAGCAGGTTGAAGATGGTGCTCTTGCCCGCGCCCGACGGTCCGACGATGGCCAGCCGCTCGCCCGGCGCGACGTGGAACGACACATCATCCAGCGCCGCGGCATCGGGCCGGGAGGGATAGTGAAAGGTAACCTTGTCGAAGACCACCTCGCCACGCGGCGGCGTCGGCAGGGCCACGGGGTTGTCCGGTGTTTTCACGTCTGGCTGGGTGTCGAGGATCTCCGCCAGCCGCTCCGCTGCGCCAGCGGTGAGCTGCACCTCACCCCAGACCTCCGACAGCGAGCCCAACGCACCGGCGGCAAAGGCCGCATAGAGCACGAACTGCCCCAGTTCGCCCGCGGTCATGGTGCCTGCCAACACGTCGCGCGCGCCCATCCACAGCACCGCGACGATGGCGCCGAAGGCAATGAAGATGATCATCGCCGTGAGCACCGCGCGCGCGCTGGTGCGCTTCGCCGCCGCCTTGAAAGCAGCTTGCGTGGCCTGCATGAACTTGCGTGTGAGGCGTTGCTCCTGGCGGTAGGCCTGGATTACTGGCACGGCGGAAACCGACTCCTGCGCCAGCGCCGCCGTTTCGGCCAGCGTGTCCTGCGCCTTGCGCGAGAGCTTGCGCACGCGCCGGCCATAGATGATCAGCGGCAGCACGATCAGCGGTATGGCCAGCAGGGTGATGCCGGAGAGTTTCGCGGAGGTGATGACCATCATCACCACCGCACCGACGAGCAGCACCAGGTTGCGCAGCGCCACGGAGGCGGTGGCGCCGAAGGCAGTCTTGATCTGCGTGGTGTCGGCCATCAGCCGCGAGAGCACCTCGCCGGAGTGGTTCTTCTCGTAGAACGCGGGCGACAGCGTCAGCAGATGGGCAAAGACATCGGCGCGCAGGTCGGCCACCACCTTTTCGCCCAGCCAGGTTACGAAGTAGTAGCGCGCGGCGGAGGCCACCGCCAGCAGCGCCGCCACTGCCAGCATCATGGCGAAATACTGGTCCACGAATTGTGCGTTTTCCGCCGAGAAGCCGTTATCGATGACGCGGCGCACCGCCAGCGGCACGGCCAGCGTTGCCGCTGCCGCCGCCAACAGGGCGATGAACGCGGCAATCACCCGCCCGCGATGGCGCGTCAGGTAGGGCAGCAGCCGCCGCAGTGGTTTCAGGTTGTGGCTTTTGGGGCGGCGTTTGGGGTCGGCGGGCAGAATGTCCAGCTCCGCGCTGTCTCGTCTGGCCACGGGCGCATCTCCGCTGCAATGTGATCAACGTGCGCCATGGCAAACCACAGCGGCAACAATCGCGCAAGGGGAACAGGCGTTTTGCGTTACCTGCCGCGGTGTGCGCCGGTGAGCCAGGCGTTCATCCGGCGCAGCGCGAAGCGCGGCGTGAAGCGCACCGACATGGCCGCAAGACTGTTGAACAGCCCCGGCACGATAACCACCCGGCCTTCCTTGAAACCCTGCCAGCCAGCACGCGCCACTCGCTGCGCGGAATGCCCCGGCAGCAGACGCGTGATGCGACTCTTGCGCATGCCGGCGCGATCCTGAAAGCCGGTTTTCACCGGCCCCGGGCACAGCGCGCTCACCTGCACACCATGCGGGCGCATCTCTTCCGCCAGCGCTTCGGAAAACGATAGCACCGCCGCCTTGCTGGCGTAATATACCGCCATGCCCGGCCCCGGCATGAACCCGGCGAGGGAGGAAACGTTCAGCACGCCGCCCGCGCCCTGCTGGCGCATGTGTGGCAGCAGGCGCAGTGTCAGGTCGATGAGCGCGCGCACATTCAGATCGATGATCTGAAGCTGTTCCTGGCGATCAAGCTCCAGCGCCCGGCCCATTAGCCCGAAACCGGCGTTGTTGATGAGCACATCGGGGCGAAAGTCCATCTCCGCCAGCTTGCCGGCCAGATGATCTATGGCCCGTGTGTCGGTCAGGTCGGCGGGCAGGGCGTGCGCCGCCACGCCATGTTCGGCGTGCACCACGCCGGCCACCCGGTTGAGCTGTTCGGCATTGCGCGCCACCAGCGCCAGCTCCCAGTCCTCTTCGGCCAGCAGCCGTGCAAAGGCCTCGCCAATGCCGCCCGATGCACCGGTTATCAGCGCTCGCTTCGGCCCTTCCCGTGTGAAGATTGCATTGACCATGCCGCCCCCGTTTCTTGAGTCGTTGGTGTCGGTGTTTACCACTTGCCAACCATGCCCGCATGTTTGCGCCGCCAGGTGCGCCGTTGCAAGGGGCTGTTAAGCCCCGTGCCGCGACAATGTCCGCAACACCACGAAAACTGCGGGGACTGCGGGAAAACGTCATGCACAATGCCTGTGAATGGGAAACCTACTTTGCCGATATCGATGGTCGGGTGGCCAGCATCGGCGTGGACATGAGTGCGGCGCGGGAGCTGGCTGATCTTGATGCGCCCAACCTGCTGAAGGTGCAATATATGTTACGTCAGGCCGACGAGGATGGCCTGCCTACCCTCGGCGAGGAGGAGATCATTGCTGATCTGCGCGATGAGCTGATCAACTGGATCGGTGCGTTGAACGGGCACTGTGTTGGCGAAGTGTCTGGCAACGGGCTGCACAGCTGGTTCTTCTATGTGCCCTGCGGCTGGAACGAAGTGGCGACCCTGTTGCGCCGCATTGCCCTGCGCAAGCAAGTGGCGCTGGGCGCGGAAATGATGGCCGATGCCATGCACCGGGTATATCACGAGGCGCTGCTGCCCACCGCGGAAGAGCTGCGCCGCACCCGCAATGTCGAGCAGCTCGCCGACATGGCAGCGTTGGGGGATGATGCATCCCGCGAGCGCCCGGTGGAGCATACCGTGCTGATGGACAATAGCGTGCAGGCTCATGCCTTTGCCGAATGGGCGCGACGCAACGGTTTCATGGTGAGCAGCCTGTTGCCACCGCCCAATGGCGAAGGGCTGCATCAGATCATCTTTCGCCGCAACATGCCATTGCACGCCGAGTTGCTGGATTCCGACACGCATCTCATTGCGGAAGAGGCGCAGCGGCTAGGCGGCATCTATGATGGCTGGCGGGCAGAAGTGCGGCTGGCGAAAAGCGCATAGGCTCCGTGTGCATTTTGGCTGCATTTCAGGCGGTTTTTCGTTCTTGCCAATAGCTCCACTATTGCCTGCGAACGAAAAACCGCTGCTATTTTGCCAAAATGCCCATGAGAAGCACTCATTTATTGAGGCCATACCTTGCCGGAGTGGAGGGTCTTGCCGGTAACCCCAGCATGGCCATTGCCCGCGGAAAATGGGCGAGAGACCTTAATCCAGACTCATCAGATAGGTGGCGATGGCCTTCAGGTCTGCATCGGGCAATCTGGAAAGGTTGGACTGCACCTCGCCCATGCCGCCGGCTGAGAGATCTTCGTAGCCCATGGCTTCCCCGTATTTCAGCGCTTGCATCAGATCGTTGACATCCTTGTAGCGTTTGCGCTTTTTCAGCCCTCGCAACGAGGGGGCATCACCCTTTTCGGTCAACAGTGGCGCACCGGCCAGCCAGCGGTTGCGATCGAGCAGGAAAATGCCGTTGCGCGGGGTGTGGCATTCGCCGCAATGGCCCGGCCCCAGCACCAGGTAGGCCCCGCGGTTCCATAAAGCATCCTTGCCCGGCAGGTCGCGGAAGGGGCGTGGCGGCAACGCCAGCCATTTCCAGAAAGCCAGGGCAAAACGGTCGAGCCGTGCGGTTTTCAGCGGCACTTCGTTGCGCACGGGTTCGAGTGTCTTCAGATAGGCGAAAAGGTCGAGGATGTCCTCGGTGCGCATCCAGGCATAGGAAGTATAGGGAAAGGCTGGAATGTAGTGCGTACCATCGGGGCCGAGGCCGCGGCGCATGGCGTTGAGGAAGTCGATTGGCCGCCATTTGCCGATGCCGGTTTCATCGTCCGGGGTGATGTTGGGGGGGACGATCTCGCCGCCGGGGATCTTCATCTTGCGCCCGCCAGCGGGCAGCTCCACGAACGGGCCGATGCCGCGATGGCAGGAAATGCATCCACCGGCGAAATACATGCGCTCGCCGTTTTTCACGTCTGGCCGGTAATCGGCGGGCAGGGCGCTTTCCGGCAATGGTATGGACAGGCGTTGATAGGCAAAAGCCACGCCCGCCCCTGCCAGCGCCAGGACTGCCAGCAGGATATGCCACCACCTCAGTGTGCGCCGTTTCTCTGCCATGTGCAGGCGATTATCCCAGCCGCTGCATCACTGCAAGCACAAACAGGTGCGCGCAGCACCATGAATGACAACGGCGGGCCAGAAGGCCCGCCGTTCGATGCGATGCAAGCATGCATTACTTCTGCTTCGGCTTGCGGAACTTCTCGTGGCATGCCTTGCAGCCCTCGCCGCCCAGCGCCATTACCGCCGGGGCCAGCTGGTCGGGGGAAGACACATTGGCCAGCGCCTTCGCCTTCTCTATGGCGGTGTTCATGATGGCCTGAAATTCTTCCGACATCGTCCAGATTTCCGGCTTGGCGCGGGTGTCGCCGGTATCAGATCCTTCGGGGAACAATTTTGCCGAGGCTTGCAGCTTGGCGGCGATGATCTCGGCGTTTTTCTTCACCGTGGCGGCATCGAACGGCTGGGCGCCCTTTACCATCTTCACCAGCGGCACGAAGTTGCTCTTGATGTCCTTCATCGCCTGTTGGCGCTCTGCAATCGGCCCGGTGGCCGCCATTTTCTTGGCGCCGCCATGGCCGCCTGCCATTGCCACGCCAGCCAGCATTGCCGCAGTGGCCAATGCCATGCCTGTCGCTCCAATCCGCTTCATGATGATACTCCCTGTATCCTGATTGACGAGGAGGGTTTTTCAAAATCGACAATGCATTGCAGGGGTGCAATTCACTGTTGCGTTATATGGAATTATTATAATTCCATTGTTGCCGTCAAGCGCCATTTTGCCACCATAGTTTGGTGGCCCTTGTTGCTCGGCCATTTCCCCTTGTTCACGAAAACCGGAGCGGGTCCCTTGCAAGAACGCGCTCCGGCAGTCTGCGAGCCCATCCGCTCGTGGATGGACAAGGGCTCATTGTAGTGGTGTGTGTCGCGGCTTAGGGTCTGGTCTAAATAAATGAGTGCTTCTCATGGGCATTTTGGCAAGATAGCAGCGGTTTTTCGTTCGCGGGCAATAGTGGAGCTATTGGCAAGAACGAAAAACCGTTTGATATGAAGCCAAAATGCACATGGGGAGTGCTCAGGTATTGAGTCCAGACCCTAGGTATTGCGCTGGCCCCAGCCGGTCCTTTCGACAATCATCCTGGCCACGATCCAGGCGATGGGCAGGGCGATCACCGCGCCGATGGCCGTGAGCAGCAACATTGTATTGTTGCTCAGCCGTGTGGCCAGTGCGAAAGTCATCATGATGCCTGCCAGCGTTGGCCCGGCAAGGATGTATATCAACAGAAACATCTTCAGCATGGCTGTGCTCCCTACCCTCCGTTCATGACCGGCCATTCCGGCCCATCGACCAAAAACAGGCGCCCTGGTGCAATTTCATGCCAAGGGCATTCTCTGTTGGAATGGGAAGGCGTTGCTGCTTCATTCTCCTTGACTTTAGTCAAGCGCGCCGTGCCTGGCATTGCGGCTTTTGGGCGCAGGCGGCATGAAAATTGCCTGTAGCAAGCGCTATGAACAGGAGTTGTGCCGCCATGACACACAAAGACAGACAGGGATGCACGCGCCGTGCCGCGCTGGGCGCGTTGGCAGGGCTGCCGGCCTTGGCAACAACAGCAGGGCAGGCATTGGGACAGGAGCAAGGCGCCCGGCCACGGGCAGGATACGGGCCAGATGACATGGGCTTGCGCGTGGAAGCCGGAAACGGGCGGCTGCTGGCGGCGCGCGGGGTGGAGGCCAGGGCTGTGCCAGCGCATGAGCTGGGGTTGCTGCCAGACAGGTTACGTGATCAATCGCAGGAGCTCGAACGGGCAATCCGCCGCGCGGCGGAGCTGGGCATGGCGCTGCGTCTGCCGCCGGGTGATGTGGTGGCGGGCGATGTGGAGCTGCGCCAGCCGGTGCGGTTGGTGGGCGATGCGGATTCGCGGCTGGTGTGCCGGGCGGGCGCGCGCAGATTGCTGCGGGTGCGAGGCACGGCACGGTGCGAGCTGCTGGGCGTGCGGATTGATGGTGCGGGGCAGCAGCGCGCCATGGGGCAGGAGCAGGCAGACGGGCTGCTGATGCTGGAAGACATCGCCTCGGTGCGGGTTGTGGACTGCATCATCGAGCAGGCGCGTGGACACGGGCTTTTCCTGCGTGGTTGTGGCGGACTGCTGGTGGGCAACCGGCTGCGTGATGTGGCGGAAACGGCTCTGTTCGCACTGGACTGCCAGGCTCTGGAAATCACCCACAACGACATCATGCATTGCGGCAATGGCGGCATTCTGGTGTGGCAGTCGGTCAAGCGCCATGATGGTGCGCTGGTGGCTCGCAATCGCATCCGCCGCATTCGTGCCGATGCCGGTGGCACAGGGCAGAACGGCAACGGGATAAACGTGTTTCGCGGTGGTGGTGTGCGGGTGGTGGACAACGATATCGCGGAGTGCGCCTACAGCTCGGTGCGCGACAATTC
Organism: Alphaproteobacteria bacterium; assembly: GCA_024279045.1. GTDB lineage: Bacteria > Pseudomonadota > Alphaproteobacteria > Rhizobiales > Aestuariivirgaceae > Thermopetrobacter. The sequence goes on along the minus strand of JAJRRZ010000046.1, from coordinate 25,711 downwards.
CGGGGATGAGGTGGTGATTGCCCGCAACATCTGCCGCCGCTCCGGCGAGGTGGCGATTTTCGTCGAATTCACCTTCGAAAGGGCGTTGGTGGCCGGCAACCTGGTGGAAGGTGCGACGGCGGGCATTTCGGTTACAAACATGAAGGAAGGCGGGCGGCTGGCGACGGTAACGGGCAACATCGTGCGTGATCTGATACCGGTGCGCGGACTGCCGGGCGAGGAAGGATACGGCATTGGCGTTGAAGCGGACAGCACCGTAACCGGCAATGTGGTGGAGCGGGCGGCGAAATATGGCATTGCCCTGGGTTGGGGCAAATATCTGCGCAATGTAACGGCCACGGGCAATGTGGTGCGTCAAAGCCCGGTGGGAGTGGCGGTATCGGTGGTCAAGGGCGCGGGACGGGCAGTGATCTCGGCCAATGTGTTCGACGAAGTGCGCATTGCCGTGGCGGGATACGACCATGCGCGGCGCGTTACGGGCGAGTTGCTGGGTGCGCGCAGGGCGCCACGGCATGTATTGATCAATGCCAACAGCAAGGGGTGAGCCGATCGTGGAGAAAGGTCTTGTGGTGGGTGGTGTCGGCCACAAGCCATTTTTTGGGAAAACAAGGCGCCGTGCCGGCTTGTGGCAGCGTTGCCCGTTTGCCGGGGGAGCGTTCAGGGTTGGCGGTTTTGCCCAATGACCGGGCGGCTCTCAGTAGAACAGCGAGGAGACGGAACGCTCCTCGGCGGTGCGGCGCACGGCCTCGCCCAGCAGCTCGGCCACGGAGATGACGCGGAGATTGCTGGCCACCCGCACCGCTTCCGTCGGCTGGATGGAGTCGGTGATCACCAGCTCCTTCAGCGGGCTGGCGGCAATCCGCGCCACGGCGCCGCCGGAGAGCACGCCGTGGGTGATGTAGGCGGAAACTTCCTGTGCGCCCTGTTCCAGCAGGGCCTCCGCCGCGTTGCACAGCGTGCCACCGGAATCGACAATGTCGTCCACCAGGATACAGGCGCGGCCATGCACGTCGCCGATGATGTTCATCACCTCCGATTCGCCGGGGCGTTCGCGGCGCTTGTCGACAATGGCCAATTGTGCGCCGATGCGCTTGGCAAGGGCGCGGGCGCGCACCACACCGCCGACATCGGGTGAGACGACCATCACGTTCTCCAGGTCGTAATGGCGTTTCAGGTCCTGCACCATCACCGGCGCGGCATAGAGGTTGTCCACCGGAATGTCGAAGAAGCCCTGTATCTGCCCGGCGTGCAGGTCGATGGTCAGCACCCGGTCGGCGCCGGCGCGCTCGATCATGTTGGCCACCAGCTTCGCGGTGATGGGTGTGCGCGGGCCGGGCTTGCGATCCTGCCGGGCATAGCCGAAATAGGGCACCACCGCCGTGATGCGGCGGGCCGAGGCGCGGCGCGCGGCATCGACGATGATGAGCAGTTCCATCAGGTGGTCGTTGGTGGGAAACGATGTCGGCTGGATGATGAACACATCCTCGCCGCGCACGTTTTCCTGAATCTCGACGAAGATTTCCATGTCGGCGAAGCGCCGCACCAGGCACTTCGTCAGCGGCTGGTTCAAATAGGTGGCGATGGCCTCCGCCAGCGGGCGGTTGGCGTTTCCCGAGATGAGCTTCATCTGTCCCCGAATGCCCTGCTGCCGGGCCAGCCACGAGAAGGGCGGCCCGCTGCCGTTGTTTCGCGCCTCTTCAACCAGCCCCCCGCGGCGGAGTCAACATGCATTGCATCCGTGTGCGGCAAAGTCATGGAAAAGGCCCGCCTTCCGGGGGGATGGAAGGCGGGCCAGCCACGAAGGCACAATCCGGGACAGGCAGAACGGCGGTCAAGCAGGCAGACGCCGTGGCAGGAGGGCGGATGGGGGTTGACACGAGACGTTGCCCGCGAGCGCCGCCCGCCGCCCGGATTGTTGACAACGGAAATAGCGCGGTGCGGCTGAGAGCGGCATGAATGCGCCGTTCATGCGGCATTCAGTTTGCCAGGTTCAGGACCCATGAATTTGCACGGCATCTGTGGCGTTCATGCTTCATCTCAACGCCCTTGCTCCCCTGGAAATACCTTCAGGTATTATCAGCGGGCGCAAGAACGCTGATATTTCGCTTGAACGCCACAGATGCCATGCCTCTCTGGCGCGGGAGTGGGCACTGGCGGCGGCGGAGGATGTCAATTGCTGCCGCGCACCAGCTTGTCGTAATCGTCCATCAGCGTGCGGGTGATCTCGCCCACCGTGTAGTCATAGGGGCCGATGCTGGCCACCGGCGTAACCTCCGCCGCCGTGCCGGTGAGAAAACACTCCTGGAATGCCGGCAGCTCGGTGGGCCAGATGGGGCGCTGCACCACCTTCCATCCGCGCTTTTCCGCCAGCTCGATGACGGCGTGGCGGGTAATGCCGTCCAGGCAGTTGTCGGTGATGGGGGTGTGCAGCTCGCCATCGCGCACCAGAAAGATGTTGGCGCCGGTAGCCTCGGCCACCTGGCCGCGCCAGTCCAGCATCAGGGCGTCGTCCTCGCCCTTGCGGTCGGCCTCGTGCTTGGCCAGGGTATGGATCATGTACATGCCGGTGGCCTTGGCCATCACCGGAGCGGTGTCCGGCGATGGACGGCGCCAGCGCGAAAAACCCAGCTTCAGCCCCTTCAGCCTCTGCTCCGGCGAGAAATACGACGGCCACTCCCACGCGGCAATGGCCACGTGCACCGAGGCATTGCGCGCGGACAGGCCCATCTGCTCCGCCCCGCGCCAGACCAGCGGGCGCATGTAGGCATCCTTCAGGCCATTGTGCGCCAGCACCTCTTCGCAGGCGGCGTTGATCTCGTCTTCGGAAAAGGGAATGTCGAGATCCAGCACCTTCGCGGAGAAGAACAGCCGCTTCGTGTGCTCCTCCAGCCGGAAGATGCGCCCGGCGTAGGCGCGCACGCCCTCGAACACGCCGGAGCCGTAATGCAGCGCGTGTGTCAGCAGGTGCACCTTCGCGTCCTGCCACGGCACGAATGCGCCATCGAACCAGATTTCCCCATCCAGACTGTCGAACGATTTGCCGGCCATGTCGTTGCCTCCTTCACCCTTGCCAGCATCTCTCGCCAGCGTCTTTTGCCAGCACCCCTTACCAGCGCGCCACTGCCTCATTATGATATGCAACACGAGGACAAGCAGCCTTATCATGCATTCCTGAAAAGGTCAATATGGCTGACCTATTTGCTGATGGGTGCTGCACGCATGCGGAAGGAGCGGTGCATGGATGTGCATTCCGGGCAGTTTGCCGACAAGGATGCCACGGCTTCCGGGGCGGAGGAAGAAATCCTGCGGCTGATGGAGTTGTTGTTCTTTGCCTATCGTGATTTCGTGGCCGAGCCGGATGCCATGCTGGCCGAGCTGGGCTTTGGCCGGGCGCATCACCGTATATTGCATTTCATCGGGCGGCATCCGGGCTTGAGGGTATCGGAGCTGCTGAGCATCCTGCGCATTACCAAGCAGAGCCTGAACCGCGTGCTGCGCGAGCTGCTGGAGCGTGGTTACGTGCGCCAGCGCGAGGGTGATACCGACCGCCGCCAGCGCCTGCTGCACCTGACACCGAAGGGGCAGCGCCTGCTGGAGAAACTGGAAGCGCCGCAGATCGCCCGTGTGCGCACCGCCCTGGATGGGGCCGGGCCGCAGGCCCGTGCCGCCTTTGCCAACATGCTGTTCGCCCTGGTGGACGAGGCCGAGCGTGCCCGCGTGGCACGGCTGTGCGGTCTGCCGGAGCCGGAGGGCGGCAAGCCGGGAGATGCCACCAATGCAGGACGACACGCCGCACGTGCTGATCGTCGATGACGATCACCGCATTCGCGAGCTGCTGAGCGGCTATCTGCGGCGCAACGGGTTTCGTGTCAGCGCCGCGGCGGATGCGGCGCAGGCGCGCGCCCGGCTGCGGACGCTGGCCTTTGACGCGATGGTGCTGGACATCATGATGCCTGGCGAGGATGGTCTGTCGCTGACCCGCTCGCTGCGGGCGGAACAGGCGGATGTGCCTATTCTGCTGCTTTCCGCATTGGGTGAGACAAGCGACCGCATCAACGGGCTGGCCGCCGGCTCCGATGATTACCTGCCCAAGCCGTTCGAACCGGAGGAGCTGCTGCTGCGGCTGAAGGCGCTTATCCGGCGCGGCGCGGGGGATGGCGCGGGCAAGGCGGGGCGCGCGGCCTGCTTGCGGCTGGGTGATTATGTGCTCGATGTGGCCAGTGGCGAGCTGCGCAAGGACGGCAGGCTGCTGAAACTCACCAGCCGCGAGCGCGAAATACTGCGCCTGCTGGCGGCTACACCGGGCGAGCCTGTGGCGCGCGAGAAGCTGCTGGCTCCCACCGCCAGCAGCCCGCGCGCGGTGGATGTGGAAATCGCCCGGCTGCGCCGCAAGCTGGAGGATGACCCCACCGCGCCGCGCCTGATACGCACCGTGCGTGGACTAGGCTACTTGCTGGCGGCCACGGTGATGCCCGGCAGCGAGGAAGGGGCTTGCCGATGACTGCCGTGAAACATGATGCGGCCTCTTCGTCCGGTGGCGGCGAAACGGCCCCCGCAACGTCAGTCAGCACACCGGCCAGCATGTCAGCCAGGCCGAGAGGTGGCTGGCGGCTGCTGTGGTGGCGGTTCAACCGCTTTCTGGAGCGTCATCTGCCGGAAGACCTCTACCGCCGCACGCTGCTCATCGTGGTGCTGCCCATTCTGCTGCTGCTGCTGGTAATCATCGGCATATTGCTGGACCGACACTGGGAGGAAGTTACCAAGCGCCTGTCTAAGGATTTCAGCCGCCAGGTGGCGCTGGTTGTCAGGCTGTATGACGCCGGGCCGAAAACGCCACAGGCGTTGCAGCGCCTGCAAGAAACGGTGCGGGACAGCCTGGATATCGGGTTTTCGATAGATGCGCCGCCGTTGCCGCCGCTGAAACCGCGCCCGTGGTATTCCATCCTGCATTACCGCTTGTCGAAGTATGTCAGCCGTTTCGTGCCTGGCAGGCCGTTCTGGATAGATGCCTCCAGCGGCAATCACGTGGAAGTGCGTATCCTGGCCGATGAGCGGCATGTGCTGCGTTTCCGCATTTCCAAGGATCGCGTCTATGCCACGTCCACGCCGTATCTGCTGTTGTGGATGTCCGTTGCGGCGGCCATCGTGCTGGCGCTGGCGCTGGCTTTCCTGCGCAAGCAGATAAGCCCAATCCTTGACCTGGCCGCGGCCATGCGGGCCTTCGGCAAGGGGCAATCACCGCCACCGTTGCCGCTGCGTGGCGCACGGGAAGTGAAACAGGCAACGGAAGCCTTCATCGCCATGCAGCAGCGCCTGCAGCGTCATGTGGAGCAGCGCACCACCATGCTGGCGGGCATCTCGCACGACATGCGCACCATCCTCACCCGCTTCCGGCTGGAGCTGTCGCTGCTGGATGCCGATGCGCAACACATTGCCAGCCTGAAGCAGGACGTGGACGAGATGCAGCGCATGTTGCAGGGCTATGTGGATTTTGCCCGCGGCGCGGAGGGCGAGCCGGTGCGCGAGGTGGATCTGTGCGCATTATTGTGCGATTTGCGCGCAGAATTGCAAACGCATGGCAAGCAGATGCAGCTGACCTGCCCGGCCTCGCTTGCGCCGGTGCATTTGCGGCCCGGTGCGCTGCGGCGCGCGGTGCGCAACGTGCTGGCCAATGCCCTGCGCCATGCACGGGCCGAGGTGCACCTGAGCGCGAAACGGGAGGGAGAACATCTGCGCATCATCGTGGATGACGATGGCCCCGGCATTCCGCCGCAAGAACGCGAGCGTGTTTTCCGCCCCTTCGTGCGGCTGGACGAGGCGCGCAATCTCGATGCCGCCGGTACCGGGCTGGGGCTGGCCATTGCGCGCGATCTTGTGTTGTCGCATGGCGGGCGCATCGAGCTGGCGGATTCGCCCCTGGGCGGGCTGCGGGTGATCATTTCCCTGCCAGCGTAAAAAACGCGCTGATGGCAGCAGCACATTCCGGCGCTGGCTGCCACGGCCGTGCATTTGCCGGACATGGCGGAGGGAGAAAAAGTCAGGGTCCTGTGGGGTTGCGCCAGGCCAGGCGTGGCTTGTGCTGTATGGCGTCCCAGCGGGCGGCCAGTTCGCGGGCCAGTTTCAGGTCGGTGGGGTAGTCCACCTCGCACCATTCGTGATTGCTCAGGTCCAGTGTCTTCACCGGCAGGCTGGCGGCCAGCCGGTCGATGGCGGCGGGAAACCACTGGTGCAGGCCGTCCGGCTCGCGAATCATCTCTTCCAGCGTTTGCCGGTATTGCGCCACGCCCTCGTTGCGAAACACGTAGAAACCCAAGGCTTCGGCATTCACCTGTTCGGAGGGAAGCTGCTTGCCGATGTGGCGCAGCAGGCCATCGTGCTCCTGCACCTTCATGTCGTCGGCGTCATAGGCATTCTTGCGCGCCACGGCGGCGATGACGGGGGCGCCGTCGGCATTCAGCAATGCTTCGGCGATGTCGGCACGGAAGACATTGTCGCCATTGACCTGGATGCAATCGCCGGTCATCTCCTCGCGCGCCATCCAGCAACTGGCGAGATTGTCGGCAACCGCATAGAAGGGATTGTATATGGCGCGGATGTTCACGTTGTTGCGCTGGCCGATGCGCTCCAGTGCTTCGTCCATCAGCTCCGGACGGAAGCCGGTAACCACCACGAAATCACGCACACCGCAGGTGGCGAAGGCGTCTATCTGGCGGCCCATGAGCGTCTGGCCGTGAATGTCCAGCAGGGCCTTGGGCAGTTCCTGCGTCAATGGCAGCAGGCGGCTGCCCTGGCCGGCAGCGAGGATGATCACTTTCACCGAAAAAATCTCCCATGATGGCGGGGCCGGCGGCAGCGGCAGTCGTCCCAGCAAAGGCCATGACACCTTCCATGCTCTGGCGTCAATGCCCGGTTGGCCTGTATATCCCTTGCAACATTGGCCGAATCAAGATGGAGCATAATGCATCGTGCACGTGGAGCTGGCGCATATTACCGATCCGCATCTGCCGTTGGCCGGGGTGCGGCTGGCGGAGCTGCCGGGCAAGCGTATCATCGGCTGGCTGTCGTGGACGTTGCGCCGCCGCCGCGCGCACCGCCCCGAGGCCTTGCGCGCGGTGATGGCCGATGTGCGCCAGCGCTTGTCGCCAGAAGGTATGCTGCTGCTCACCGGCGATGTGGTGAATATCTCCAGCCGGGCGGAGTTCGCCGCGGCGCGGCAGTGGCTGGAGCGAGAGGCCGGCGCGCCACGGAAGGTGATGTTCGTCCCCGGCAATCATGACTTCTATGTTGCCGATGCCGCGCGTGCCGGGCTGATGGAGCTGGTGCCGTGGATGAGCGGGCGGGCGGAGGATGTGGCGCCGGCTGATGCCCTGCCGGAATTTCCCGTGTTGCGGCGGCTGGGCAACGTGGCGCTCATCGGCTTGAACTCAGCTTATGCGGCTCCGTGGCGCGAGGCTTCCGGGCGGCTGGGCGAGGCGCAATTGCAGCGGCTGGAGGAGATGTTGCGCGACACTGCGGCGAAAGGTTTCTGCCGCGTGGTGATGGTGCATCATCCACCATTGGTGGAGCTGGGGGCGAGCAAGCCACGCAAGGCGCTGAAGGATGCGGCGGCACTGGAAGAGGTGCTGACGCGTGCCGGGGCAGAGCTGGTGCTGTTCGGCCATACGCACCGCTGGGCGCATGTGCGGCGCGAAACGGCATCGGGCGGGGTGATGCACGTGCTTTCCGCACCGTCGGCCTCCATGATTACGGGCCACAAGGCCCCGCCGGCGGGTTGGCAGCATATCGTGCTGGCGCGGCGGGAGGGAGCCTGGCACATGCGGGTGGAGCGGCGCGAATTGCGCGAAGGTGGCATGAGCACGCGAGAAAGGTTGGCGCTTTCTTCTGCTGCCTGAACGGTGGCGGATTTGATTTGCCGCGCATGATTTGGCATGCCGACGGGGGTACGCCGGGCCGGTTCGGCGCGCTGGCACATGCAGATTGGAGCCGGATGGCATGGGCATTCTCGACCGCTATGTTCTGCAACAGGTGGGGCGGCCATTGCTGGTGGCGCTGGTCATCAGCCTGCTGATGCTGCTGGCGGAGCGTTTCGTGCGGGTGCTGGACCTCACGCTGGGCAAGAAAGGCTCGCTGTCGCTGGTGTTCGAGATGCTGGGTTACCTGGTGCCGCACTACCTGGGTCTGGCGATTCCGGCGGCGGTGTTTCTGGGGTTGTTGTTCGGTTTCAATCAGATGTCGCGCCATTCGGAGGTGGATGCGGCGCTGGCAGCAGGCATCTCGCTGCACCGGCTGGCGCGCCCGGTGATTGCCCTGTCGCTGGTGGCGGCATTCGTGGCGCTTATCGTGTTTGGCTGGTTGCAGCCCTACACGCGCTATGCCTACCGGGCGCTGAAACATGCGGTGCAGAACGTGGAGGTGTTCTACCTGGCCGAGGCGGGGGTATTCATGCAGGCGGGCCGGCGTACCTTCATCATCGACAAGCTGGACAGGCAGGAACAGCGCTTTTACCGTATCTTCCTGTTCGATGACAGGGGCGGGCAAGGGGCGCAGACCATCACGGCACGTTCGGGTTATCTGGTGCCGCAGCAGAACGATCCGCGCCCGCTGCTGGTGCTGCAGCACGGCCACCGGTTGAAAATCGACGCAGGGGTGGATCCGGCCAGCAACGCAGCGCTGCCAAAGTTTTCCACTGGTTTTTTCGACAGGGCGGAAACACCTATTGGCAAGAAAGACGCAAAGACCTTCCGCCCGCGCGGGCTGGACGAGCGTGAACTGACCCTGCCAGAGCTTTATGCCACGCTGGACAAGCCACGCGAACTGGCCTCGGTGGCGGAACTGAAGGCGGAGTTTCACAAGCGAATCGTTTCCATCCTTACCTTGCCGCTGCTGCCGTTTCTGGCCATTCCGTTTGCCATAGGCCAGCGGCGCAGGCAGCGCGGTTATCGTTTTGCCGTCGCGCTGGCCATTCTCATTGCCTATCACGAGGCGGTGCAGCAAGGTGCAGTGGCGGCGCGGGTAGGGACGGTATCGCCATGGCTGGCCATCTGGGGGCCGTGGGTGCTGCTGGCGGTGTTTTCCCTGGCACGCTACTACCGCGCCTGCTTTACCCTTCGCGAGGATATCTTCGAATCACTCTACAACGCGCTGGCCAGCCTTGGTTCGTGGCTGCGCCGGCATCTGCCACGGCGCTTCCGCACCAATGGGGAGGGTGCGACATGAAGATGGGGGTCCTCGGGCGGATGCTGGCGCGGATGATCGTCTCGCGCTTCGTGGTGATCGTATTGAGCATTTCGCTGTTTATCATCACTCTGGAGGTGCTCAGCACCATGGAGAGCATCATGCAGGCGGCCCCCGGCGAGGGCTACATGGCGCTGGTGCGCTACGGGGCGTTGCGCTTGCCGGGGGTGTTGTCGGTATTTTTCCCCATGTCGCTGCTGCTGGCGGTGCTGCTGGCGCTCGTGGAGCTGGGCTATCGCAACGAGATCGTGCCCATCTGGGCGGCGGGCATCGCGCCGCAGCAGTTGTTGTTGAAGCTGCTGCCGCTGGGGCTGGCGCTGGGGGTGGCGTATTTCATGCTGGCGGACAGGGTGGTGCCGCAGACGGTTCGGCAACTGGCCGATTGGGGCGTGGGCGAATACGCCGGCAAGAAGCTGCGCACCGGCAAGGGGGGCGTGGTGTGGATGCGTTCCGGCGACGATATTCTGCGCGTTTTGCCGGAGGATGCGCGGGCCACGCGGCTGCGCGACGTGATCATCTTCCGGCGCGACAAGGCAGGGCTGCTGACGGAACAGATCCATGCGAAGAAGGCGCGCCGCGCTGGTGGGCGATGGCTGCTGGAGGATGTGGCCATCTACCGCCGTGAACCGGTGCCGCCGACACGGCTGAAGGCGCTGGTTTACAACGGCGAGCTGAAGCTGGCGGCGGAAGGCTTGCGCTCCGGTGATCCGGAGGAGATGTCGCTGGCGGAGCTTGACTATTTCGTGCGCAACCTGGGCTTCGGCCTGCGTCCGGTGCAGGTGTACGAGGTGTGGTGGCACAGGCGCATTGCCGCTTTGCTGGTGCCGCTGTTGATGATTGCGGTATGCATTCCGCTGGCGGCGCGTTTCCGGCGGGGGAGCATTGCCCCCTACCTGCTGCTGGGTGGGGTGAGCATCGGGTTCGTTTTCTTCGTGTTCGATGGATTGGCGCTGACCATCGGCGAGCTGGGATTGACTCCGGCCTGGCTGGCGGGCTGGCTGCCGGTGGCGTTGCTGGCATTGCTGACGGCGGCGTTGTATGTGCGCGTGCAGACGGTGCAATGAGGCAGGCGAAAAAAATGCCACGGGAAAAAGCGCAAGCTCCAGCCGGAGTGCTGATTGTCGGCTCTGGTGGGGTGCGGCTGTTCGGTCTGCACCTGCCGCAGCGCACGGCGCGCATTTTTGCGCACGTGGGCGTGCGGCGGCTGGCGCCGGAGCAGGCGGCCAACCTTGTCGCGAACGAGCCAGACGGCACCATCATCGTCGTGCGGGCCGATGCTGTGATCGACCCGGCCCTGGCTCGCGCGGTGGTGGAAACGCCCGGCCTGCTGTTGCTGGACACGGAAACCGCGCGGCCCGTGCTGGCGCATGTGGATGTGTCGGATCTGGCGGCGGCGGAACAGGCGCTGCTGGGTGGTGATGTGGCGCTGGCGCGCGAGAAGGGCTGGCTAGTGGCAACACCGGAGAAACTGCCGGGCGCGGCGTTTCAGGAAAAGCTGCGCAAGCGCGAGGCGCCCTATGCCCTGTTGCTGGACGATGGCGACATGGCGCGGCGCAAGGCGGTGGAATGGCGCATGTTCATGGGCACCTACAAGGGTGCGACCGACCTGGTTACCAAGCGCGTATGGCCGCGCCCGGCGTTTCATGTTACGCGCTGGCTGGCGGAGCACACGCGCGTAACACCGAACATGGTAACGCTGCTTTCCGCCGTGCTGGTGGTGGTGGCCTTTGCGCTGTTCGCCGCCGGACAATACGGCTGGGGGCTAGCCGCCGCCTGGGGCATGACCTTTCTCGACACGGTGGATGGCAAGCTGGCGCGCACGACGCTGACTTCCAGCAAGTTCGGCGACATTTTCGATCATGGCATCGACCTGGTGCATCCCCCGTTCTGGTATGCGGCCTGGGCCATGGGGCTGGCCGCCTACGGCACGCCGCTGGACAGCACCTGGTGGTGGGGCAGCCTGATCGTCATCATCGCCGGATATGTCATCCAGCGGCTGATGGAGGGTATCTCCATTGCGTGGTTGGGCATGGAGATTCATATCTGGCGCAGGTTCGATACCTGGTTTCGTGAAATTACCGCGCGGCGCAACCCCAACCTGGTGCTGCTGACGGCATTCTGGCTGATCGGGCGGCCCGATTGGGGGTTGATCGCGGTGGCGGCATGGACGTTGATCTCGCTGCTGGTGCATGCGGTGCAACTGGCGCAGGCCTTTGCCGAAAAGCGCCGCAGGGGAAAGCTGGTGTCGTGGATGGCGCGGGAGAATGCATGAGCGGCGCAGCAATCACCCACGCAGGCGATGCACCCACGGCGGCGCTGATCGTCAACCCGCACTCCGGCGGCGAGAACCGGCAGGGGCTGGCGCTGGCCGAGGCCGTGCGCGACGCACCGGGCGCGCGGGTGGTGGTGTTGCAGCGCTTCGAGCAACTGGAGCCGGCACTGCGGGAAATGGCCGCAAAGCCGCCGGAGGCGTTGTTCATTTCCGCCGGTGATGGCACGGTGCAATATGTGCAGACTTGGCTGGCCGAGCGCAGCGGCCTGCCACACGGGCGCTGGCCGCTGCTGGTGTTGCTGCCGCATGGCTCCACCAACATGACCGCTGCCGACATCGGCCTGAAGGTGAAGGGCGTGGCCGAGCAGGCGGGGCTGATCGGCGCGCAAGGCTGGCGGCGCAATGCGGCGCGCATCATCGCGCGCCCGACGGTGCGGGTGGCCAATGCCGAGGGCGGCGCCCAGCATGGCATGTTCATCGGTGCGGGCGTGCTGGCTGAGGCAACGCTGTATTGCCGCGACGTGTTCAACCGCGGGGCGGGCATTCGTGGGCAGTGGGGGCCGTTGCTGACCATGCTGAAGGTGGCTGGCAAGGCGCTGCTGCGCCCGGCGCGACCCGGCGAGGAACAGCGCATCGACCGCCCACACGAGATGCGCGTGCGGGCCGATGGCGAGCTGCTCGGCGAGGGATGGCAGGTGGCGTTGCTGGCCACCACGTTACGCAAGCTGGTATTGGGCGCGCGTCCCTTCTGGGGTGGCTGCGCGGAAGGGATGGGGGCGGCGGAAATGCCGCTCAGGGTGTCGCTGTTCGGTTATCCGGTGCCGTTTCTGCCACGCTGGCTGCCGAAGGTGATGTATGGTAGCGAAGAGCGGCGCATGCATGAACGGATGACCAGTCGTTGCGCGTGGCGGCTGGAGGTGGAAACGACCAGCCGTTTCGTGATGGATGGCGAAGAGATTGCCGTGCCGCGCAATGCGCCGCTGGTCATCGAGCGTGGCCCGGTGATGCGTTATCTCGTCGACTGAGGAAAGCAGGCCCGCAGATGTTTCACTGGCCGGACAATCTGGAGATGGCCGACGAGGTGGCGTTGCGGTGGCTGATCGGCGCGCGGCTTGAACTGCCGGTGGCGGCGGAATTGCAGGCGCTGGCCAATAAGGCAATGGCGCAACATGGTGGAGCGCGGGGCGTGCGCGCGGTGCTGGCCTATGGTTCGACGCTGCGCGATGCCTCGTTCGCGGAGACACTGGCCGACCTGTATGTGCTGACGGACAGTCTGCGTGATGTCAGTGGCAATGTGCTGGCGCGGCTGGGCTGCCGGCTGGTGCCGCCGAACGTGCATTACCTTGCGACCGAGCATGATGGCGCGCGGTTGCGGGCCAAGTATGCGGTGCTGCCGCTGGCGCAATTTGCCGAGCGCATGGAGCCGGATATCGGCAATCCCTATTTCTGGGCGCGTTTCGCGCAGCCGTCGCGGCTGGTGTTCGCGGCGGACGAGGCAGCACGACAGGTGGTGGAGGACGCGCTGGTGGATGCGGTGTTCACGGCGCTGGCGACGGCGGCGATTCTGGCGCCTGAGGCAAAACCAGACTGGCGCGCACTGTGGGAAGAGTTGCTGCGCGCAACCTATGCCACCGAGCTGCGGGTGGAAGGGCCGGATCGGGCAAGGCAGGTGGTGGCGGCGGACGAAGAGTGGTACCGCGAGGCGGTGCGGGCAATGTTCGGGCAGGTGGAGGAGATCGCCTTTCCCGCCTGGCTGGAGGAGATACGCGGCAAGCTGAACTGGCGGCGTGTCATCTGGCAGGGCAAGGCACTCAGCGTGCTGCGACTGGCCAAGGCGGCATTCACCTTCAGCGGCGGGGCGGATTACATCGCCTTCAAGATAGAGCGGCATACGGGCGAGAAGGTGATGCTGACAGACTGGCAGCGCCGCCACCCGCTGCTGGCCGGGGCGCTGATGCTGCCGCGCCTGCTGCGCAAGGGGCTGGTAAAATGACCGTGGCGTGAAAGGATGAAGAGGGGGCGGGCAGTCCCTGCGTTTGCAAAAGCCGGAAGCCACGGCACTGCCCCAGGTCGGCATCGGGCTCGGCGTGAAAGGATGAAGAGAGAGGTGCCGGGCAATCCCTGTGTTTGCAAAAGTTGGAAGCCACGGCACTGCCCCAGGTCGGCATCGGGCTCGGCGTGAAAGGATGAAGAGAGAGGTGCCGGGCAATCCCTGTGTTTGCAAAAGTCGGAAGCCACGGCACTGCCCCAGGTCGGCATCGGGCTCGGCGCGAAAGGATGAAGAGAGAAGTGCCGGGTAATCCCTGTGTTTGCAAAAGTTGGAAGCCACGACACTGCCCCAAGTCGGCATCGGGCTCGGCGCGAAAGGATGAAGAGAGAAGTGCCGGGCAATCCCTGCGTCTGCAAAAGTTGGAAGCCACTATGTGGCTGGCTGGCTGGGGCGGCAGGATTCGAACCTGCGATCACGGGACCAAAACCCGTTGCCTTACCGCTTGGCTACGCCCCAGGAGAATCGCTGCCGTGGGCAGGCGATGGGCCTGATTTATGTCAGCAGCGAAAAAGGAGCAAGAGGGAATCACGCAGTGTCTGTGCGGAGAGAGGGGGCGAGTGCATGATGCCCGGTTGCATGGCCATGTCGTGGCTCTCCTCAGCCCCCGGAAGAAACCGATACATGGCGGCAACGGACATCATGCGGCCACGTGATACCACGTGGACGGGTTGGAGGCAAGTTGTGCGCGTGCTGGTGGCGGTGCGGTTGGCGGAGAGGCAGGATATTTTCCGCAGGGTCTCTTGCGGGGGTGGCGAGGGGGGGTTATATAGCTGGCGGAAAAGGCGTGGCGGTGTGCTCGCGCCCGTTGCCGGCAACGACCGGCGGCTGATGATGGCGGAGTGTAGCGCAGCCTGGTAGCGCACCTGCTTCGGGAGCAGGGGGTCGGCAGTTCGAATCTGCCCACTCCGACCATTTCCGACAACGACAAGCCGGACCGATATCTGTTTCAGGGTGTTGGTCCTTGCGAATCGACTGACCCGCTGCATCATTGCGGCGGGTCTTTTTTGTCGGGAGCAGCGGGCATGTGCGGATTGTATCGGCTGATCACGCCGCCGGAAAAGGTGCGGGAGCGTTTCGGCTACGTGGAGAAGGAGGCGTTTGCGCCGCGGCAGGTGATCCGCCCCGGTGAACCGGTGGGCATCGTGTGGCAGGCAGGTGATGGGCGGTGGCATTGGAAGCTGGTGCTGTGGGGGCTTGTGCCGCACTGGATGCGTGAATGGCCAAAAGGGCGCAGGATGATCAACGCGCGGGCGGAAACGCTACTGGACAAGCCGATGTTTCGCGGTGCGGTGCGGCATCGGCGCTGCCTGGTGGTGGCGGACGGGTTCCACGAATGGACGGGGCCACGCGGGGCGAAGAGGGCGGTGCTGTTCACACTGCCGGACGAGCGGGTATTCGCCATGGCGGGGCTGTGGGAGCGCTGGCAGGGGGCAGACGGCAGCGAGATGGATACCATGGCCATCATCACCGTAGATGCCAATGTCGATGTTGCGCCAGTGCATGAACGTATGCCGGCCCTGCTGCGCCGCGAACACTGGTCGGCGTGGCTGGATGTGCGTGGCGTGGCGGCGGTGGAGGCGGTGCGGCTGTTGCAGCCTGCGCCGGCGGGCATGCTGAAGGCGCGGGAGGTGGGCAATCCGCTGCGGCGCGGTGATGGTGGCGGTGATGGCAGCGTGGCTGGCGTGGTGCGTGATGCGATTGGCGGCGCGATGGGCGGCGAATCGTGATAAGAGAAGGCATGGCCGGGGATGCGGACATGACAGCGTGTGGCAAGGGCGCGGACACGGTGGAGGCAGCATCAGCGGAGCGCAAGATGCTGTTGCAAAAGGCCGATCACGTGCAGGCGCACGCCAGCGCGCAACAGCACAAGGCGGCGGATCCGAAGCTGTCGGTGTTCGTGAACGCCAATGCAGGGTCAGGCAAGACCTATCTGCTGGTGAACCGGGTGATCCGCCTGTTGCTGGATGGGGCCAGGCCAGAGAGCATTCTGTGCCTTACCTACACCAAGGCCGCGGCGACGGAGATGCGCAGCCGCCTGTTCGACCGGTTGGCGGAATGGATCCATCTGGATGATGGCGAACTGCTGGAGCGCATCCGTGGCGATCGGCACCTGAACCATGCCAATTTTCGCGACGATCAGCTGCCGCTGGCGCGGCGGTTGTTCACTATGGCGCTGGAGACGCCGGGTGGGCTGAAGGTGCAGACCATCCATGCCTTCTGCGAGCGATTGTTGCAGGCGTTCCCGGTAGAGGCGGGGATGCCGCCGGGGTTCGAGGTGATGGACGAAACGCAGACCCGTGCCCTGCTGGAGGAGGCAAAGGCGCGGCTGTTGGTGGCGGAAGGCGGTGAAAGCGCGGTATTGCGCGAGTGGCTGGCGCTGCTGGCGACACTGAACAGCGAAGAGCGCATGCACAAGCTGCTGGGGGCGCTGTTGCGGCATCGGCAGTTGCTGGCACGCATGCGGCGCAGCGATGAGGTGCATGACGCTGTCATGAAGGCTCTGCGCGTGGCGGTGGGTATCGGCGAGAAAGAGCCGGAAGACGAGCAGACGTGGCTGGCCGCATGGTTCGAGCAGTTGCCTCGGCGCGCGCTGGAGCAATGCCTGCAACAACTTGCTTCGCTGCCGGAGCGTATCCTGCGTGATACCGACAGGAAGACCTGTGCGGCCTTGCGGGAAATGCTGCGAGCCAATGATGCCGCTGCGGCTGCTGACATTGCCATGCGCCTGTTCCTGAAGGCCGATGGCGAATTGCGACACGAAAGGCGCTGGCTGCTGACCAGCAAGGTGCGCGATGCCGCGCCGCAGGCCGTGGCTGTCCTGAAACAGCAGGAGCACGCGATCTGGCGCTTGCGCCAGGGGTTGCTGGCGCGGCGGATGCTTGCGGCGAACGTGGCGCTGCTGCAGGTGGGGCAGGCGATCCTCGATCTCTACGAACAGGAGAAGGCGCGGCAGGGCCGTTTCGACTATGACGACCTGATTTTGCGCACGCTGGCGTTGCTGGATGGAGACAGGGGAGCGTGGGTGCTCTACCGGCTGGATGGCGGCATCGAGCATCTGCTGCTGGACGAGGCGCAGGATACTTCACCGGAGCAATGGGAAATCCTGCTGCGGCTGACGGAAGAGTTCACTGCCGGCAGTGGGGCAGAAAGGCCCGGGCGGGTGGCGCATGCCGGGCGGCGCACGGTGTTCGCGGTGGGGGATGTGAAGCAGTCGATCTATTCGTTTCAGGGGGCTGCGCCAGAGGCGTTCCATCAGGTGCGCGATTTCTTCCGGGAGCGTCATGCACAGGCGGGGCTGGAGTTCGATGCCGTGCCGTTGGGGGTATCGTTCCGTACGGTGCAGGAAATCCTGGAGGTGGTGGATACAGTGCTGGGCCTCGACGGTTTCCGGCTGGGGGAAGATGATCTGACACCGCATGAATCGGCCAGGCCGCATGTGCGCGGATTCGTGGAGCTGTGGCCGCTGGAGGAAGGCGGCGAGGCGGATGATGTGGATGATGAAGCCGCGGGGGTGGATGGTGGCGAAGAGGACGAAACGACCCGTGCGGTGCGCCAGTTGTGGCAGGTGCCGGTATCCCTGGAAGCAGACATGCGCCCGCGGCTGCGGCTGGCGGCGCGTATAGCCGATACCATACGCCGCTGGCTGGACGAGGGCGAGGCATTGCCGCCAGACGAACGGCAAGGGCAGGATGGGCCAAGACGCATCCAGCCGAAGGACATTCTCATTCTGGTGCGCAACCGCACCACGTTGATGGATGCCATCGTGTCGGCGCTGAAGCAGCGTGGCATTGCGGTGGCGGGGGTGGATCGGCTGAAGGTGGTCGATCACATCGCGGTGCAGGACATGCTGGCGCTGGTGCGATTTCTGCTGTTGCCGGCGGATGATCTGTCGCTGGCGGCGGTGTTGAAAAGCCCGTTGGCGGAAAAGGATGACGGCACGCCGTTCGACGACGACGATCTGTTGCGCTTGCGTGGCGAGCTGTTCGATTTTTCGGCGCCGCTGGAGAACATCGTGCAGGTGCATGAGGAACGGCCATTGTGGCGACAATTGCAGGCAGCGGCAGAGGCAGGCGCGCCGGTGCGGCAGGTGGTGGTGCGGCTGCGGCAGTGGCGGAAAATGGCCGGGCAGGTGCCGCCGTGGGAGCTGTTGGCGCATGTGCTGTGGCGGGATGGAGGGGTGCGGCGGTTCGTTGCGCGGTTGGGGGAAGAGGCGCTTGAGCCGCTGGAGGCGCTGCTGGATCTGGCACAGCGCTTCGAGCGCGAGGAGGCGGCGTCGCTGAGCGCTTTCGTGGAGTGGCTGCAACACGAAGCGCCGGAGATCAAGCGCGAGCTCGAGGGCGCGGAGAGTACGGCGGATGATGCTGGTGCGGTGTCCGTGATGACGGTGCACGGCGCGAAAGGGCTGGAGGCGCCAGTGGTGTTTCTGGCCGATACCACCGACGTGCCGACGGAGAAGCATCTGGATCTGATCGAGCTGGCCTTGCCGCAGGGGCAGGCAGGGGCACAACTGCCACTGTGGCCCATGCGCGGCGCGGACAGGCCGGCAATGGTGCGGGAGCTGGTGGAGGCGCACAAGCGCGGCGTGGAGGAAGAATACAACCGGCTGCTGTATGTGGCCATGACCCGTGCGGCAGACAGGTTGTATGTGTGTGGGGCGAAAAGCCGTCATGGCAAGGGTGGCAATGGCGCCGATGACGGGGAGGGTGGCTCCGGCGCATCGGCCAGCAAGCCGCGCATTCGCAGTTGGTACGAGTGGCTGTCGGACGTGCTGTGCAAGGACGAGTTTGCCGTGCCTCTGGAAGATGGGCGCACCGTCTGGCGTTTTCCGCGCGAGGTGGAAGAGTATCGATGCGAACAGGTGCCGCAACCTGCCGAACCTGTACCGCTGCCCGACTGGGCCATGCAGGACGCGCTGGAGGAGCCGGGTCCTGCGGAATGGCTGTCGCCATCGCGGTTGGGCGATGGCGGCAAGGGAGAAGGGGCGCGGGCGGCGGAGCCGGTGCTGTCGCCACTGGAGCTGGTGCAAAGGCGTGATGAAACCTTGCCCGATGCGTTGCGGCGCGGGGTGTTCATACACAAGCTGCTGCAATATCTGCTGGAAGTGGAAGCCGAGCGGCGGGCGCCGCTCGCAGTGGAGTGGTTGATGCAGCCGGGGCAGGGGCTTGACGAGACCCGGGCGCAGGCATTGTGGGTGGAGGTGGAGCGGGTGCTGGCGGAGCCGGAGGCGCAGGCGCTGTTCGGGCCGCATTCACGCGCGGAAGTGCCGTTTGCGGCGCGCTTGCCGGGTGCGGGAAACGGTGCCGGAATGCTGGTGAGTGGGCAGATCGACCGGTTGGCGGTGCTCGAGCAGGAAGTCATCGTTGCCGATTTCAAGACGGCGCGCCCGCTGCCTCGGGGGGTGCAGGACGTGCCGGATAGCCATGTGCGGCAACTGGCCCTGTATCGCCATGCGGCAGCACGAATCTGGCCGGACAAGGCGGTGCGTGGCGTGCTGATCTACACGGCGGGGCCGTTGTTGCTGAAGCTTCCGGAAGAGATGCTGGAGGCAGCATTGCCGGGATGAGCCGGCCAAGCTCAGCTGCAGGCTCCATGAATTTCCACGGCATACCAAATCGAATGCGAACTATCGGCTCTCTCAAACGTGAAGTACAACACCCCAGGAGCGTAGCCAAGCCAAATTGCCCGCGTCCTGAGTCGCCATCGCTCCATCGTGACAGCTTCGCCATTGACAATAACTTCCCGTCCCCGGCGGCAGATTGCATCACCGATAACATCATTATCCACATTTCCGGCTCGACGCCGAGATATTACCGAAAAAACGTGAGGTAGTGAAAAGGTGGGTGTGGCGCAGGCAGTCCCGGATCATTCATCATGGGATCAGAATGATGGCACGGAGGTTTGGCCACACCCTACTTTCATTCCTGGTCCACCGGAAAAACGAACGTTCCTTTCGCATCGACTTCCAGCTCGATCATTTCGCCTACTTTGGGCGTTGAGCCCACCGGCAACTGCACGTGCAGTACATGATCATGGTTGTCTGCCGGGCGCACGTGCAGATGGTATGAAGCTCCCATGAAATACCGCGCAATGATTTCTCCCTTCACACGGCAGGCGGGCATTTCCTCGTACCTTCCTCGCCTTGCCTGCGGCGCCTTTTTCGCCGTTGCCGACAGTGCAAAGGCATTGGCCCTGATATAAACCTCCACCCGCTGCCCCGGGGCCGATCCCTTGCCTGCGGCTACCAGCCCCACCGCGGTTGCTACCATCCCATTGGCATCCACCACGCCTTCAAACCGGTTTACATGACCGAACAGTCCCATGATGAACGCCGCCGCCGGTTCATTGTAGATGCTCTCCGGCGGCCCCTGCTGGATGATGCGGCCCTCGTTCAACACCAGAATGTCATCGGCCATGAACATTGCCTCGTTGGCATCATGAGTGACCATTACCGCGCTGGCGCCGCTTTCCCTAATCAGCGCCAGCGTATCCTCGCGCATGTCTAGCCGCCGGGTGGCATCGAGGCTGGAAAACGGTTCATCCAGCAACACCAGCTCAGGCGCCGGAGCCAGTGCGCGCAGCAAGGCAACGCGCTGTTGCTCACCTCCCGAAAGGGTAGGGGGATATGCCTTGGCGCGGTGATCGAGGCCGAAGCGCCGCATCATCTCATCCACCCAGGCAATGCGTGCGGTATTGTCGGGGCTTACCCCAAACAGAATATTCTGACGCACATTCAGATGCGGAAAAAGAGCAAAGTCCTGAAAAACCAGTCCCACCCGACGTGATTCGGGCACCATGTTCAGGCCCCGTTTCGCATCGGCCACGTCTATGCCAAATAGTGTTATCTTTCCTTGCTGGATGGTTTCCAGTCCGGCAATCAGCCTCAAAAGTGTCGTCTTGCCACAACCGGAAGGCCCCAACAGCGCTGCAACCGTTCCTGTCTTGATGGCAAAGCTGATATCGCGCAGCACCATGTTGCCGGCAAACTGATGGGAAACCGAAGCCACCACGAGAGCTATTGAATCATCCAATCCTTTCATTGCTTGTTTCCCTGTTCCTGCATGGTGCGGCTGAGCAGGATGAGCGGCAGCATGCCCACCAGCACGATGACCAGCGCGTGTAATGCCGCTTCCTCGAACATCTCCTCCGATGCGAACTGGAACGATATTGTCGCCAGCGTTTCGAAATTGAACGGACGCAGCAACATGGTGATGGGCAGTTCCTTTATCACATCGACAAAGACAATCAGCGCACCGGTCAGCACGGCACTACGCAGCAGTGGCAGATGTACCCGGCGTAGCACCCGTGCCGGACGCAGCCCCAGGGTGCGCGCGGCGTCTTCCATGTTCGGCGATATGCGCGCCATGCCGCTTTCCACCGCGCCCAGCGACAGAGCCATGAAACGCACCGTGTAGCCATAGATCAGCGCCACCACCGTGCCGCTGAGCAGCAGACCCGGCGCAGGCAGTTGCAGCGGTTCGGCCAGCCTGTTCACCCAGTTGTCCACCTGCGCCAGCGGATACAGCAGGCCAATGGCCAGCACCGCGCCGGGCACCGCATAGCCCATGCCCGACAGGCGCACGGCGGCACGGACGGCGCGAGAAGCATCCAGTCGCGCCGCCCACACCATCAGCAGCGCCAGCGCGGAAGTAATCAGCGCCGTGATGCTCGCCACCAGCAATGAGTTGCCCAGTTGCGTCAGCAGGCCCTGTTGCAGCGATACCTCCCAGAAGCGCGATGCATGGCCCAGCAGCACGATGATCGGGATGCCGAAGCCCGCAACCACCGGCAGCAGACAGGCGAACAGCGCCAGTATGGCCTTCCCCCCGGTCAGTTGCAGCTGGCGTCCTGTGCGGCCCATGGCGTCGAAGCGCCGCTTGCGCCGTGCTGTTCGCTCCAGCACCAGCAGCACCAGTACGAAGGCCAGCATCAACAGGGCGATCTGTACCGCACCGGTTACATCGTTCATGTTCAGCCAGACATCGAATACGCCGACGGTCAGCGTCGGCACGGCGAAGAACGCCACGACGCCAAGGTCATTAAGTGTTTCCATCAGCGCTAGCGCCACGCCTGCGGCAATGGCCGGCCAGGCCACCGGCAAAGCGACAGAAAAGAACGCCCGCCAAGGCCCGCGTCCCAGCAACCGCGCGGCTTCCATCAGGTGTGCCGATTGCGCCTGAAAGGCGGTTCGCGCCAACAGATAGACGTAAGGATACAACGTCAGGGTGAACATCAGTACCGCACCGCTGTGCGAACGAATTTCGGGAAACCAGTAATCAGTGGGCCTTTGCCAGCCGAACATCTCGCGCAGAAAACCCTGCACCGGCCCGGCGTATTCCAGCAGGTCGGTGTAGACGAATGCCGCCAGATACCCCGGCACCGCCAGTGGCAGGGCTAGCGCCCAGCTCATTATGCCGACGAAAGGGAAGTGATAGCGACTCACCAGCCATGCCGCGCCGGTGCCTAGCATGGCCACGCCCAGCGCCACACCGGCCATCAGCAGCAGCGTGTTGCCGACATAACGCGGCAACACCGTGGCGGCCAGATGCGCCAGCGCGTCGGATTGCGCCGCAGCCTTCCAGGCGACGGCCAGCAATGGCAACAATATCAGCCCCGCCACCATAAATGCCACCAGCCGCAGCGCATGGGCGCCACGGTTGGTAGCACGAGTCTTTCTAAGGAGTGTGTGCTCCAGCGAGGAAATGCCTGTTCGGCTCAATGGTCGTACCCCACCTTGTCTACCAGTTGCGTTGCCTTCCTGGCATTTGCCGCCACCTTCGACAAGGGTAGCGTATCCATCTTGAAGGAACCCCACGAGGCCACCAGATCAGACCACTTCACCCCGGCCTTGATCGGGTATTCGTGGTTGACCTCGGCATACATCTTCTGCGCCTCGTCGCTGGCCAGATATTCCAACAGCTTCACCGCATTGTCACGGTTCTTGGAGTGCTTGACAACACCGGCGCCTGAAATGTTTACGTGAGTGCCGCGATTGCCCTGATTGGGAAAGATCACCCGCAGTGCTGAATACCACTTCTTCTGCTCCGGCTTCTTATCGTTGGTCGCCATCTTGCCCAGATAGTAGCTATTGATGATGGCGACATCGCATACACCCTCGAAGATCGCCTTGACCTGGGCGCGATCGTTTCCTTGCGGTTTTCGTGCCAGATTGGCCTTCAGCCCGGAAAGAAACTTCTCCGCTTCCGCATTGCCCTTGTGAGCGATGATGGACGACCACAGTGCCACGTTGTAGGGGTGCTTGCCGGATCTGGTGCAGATGCGCCCTTTCCATTTGTCGCCGGTGAGGTCTTCGTAATTGGCGATCTCGCCCTCCTTCACCTTGTCCTTGTGGGCCACAACCAGACGCGCGCGTGTGGTCAGAGCGAACCACTGGTTGTCCTCATCACGCAGATGGGCGGGGATGTTTTTGTGCAGCACGTCCGACTGCACGGACTGCAACAGCCCGGCGTTCTTCAGGGCGCTCAGGCGGGAAATGTCCACCGTCAACACCACGTCCGCAGACGTATTCTCGCCCTCCGCCTGCAGACGCTCCAGCATGCCCTTCTTGGCAAAGACGATATTTACCTTGATGCCGGTTTTTCTGGTGAAGGCATCCATCAGCGGCCGGATCAGGAACGGTTGGCGGTAGGAATAGACATTCACCATTACACCGCCTTTCGTCTTGCCATGCTCTCCGGCAATAACCAGCGAGCTAATGCCAAAAACCGCGATAACAACGGCAATGGTGCGTCTGAACGCGATGATCATCATTACCAAGTCTCCTGAATTTCTCGAGACCATTACCTGTAATGGCCTGCAAATAATCTCCACTCATGTCCGGATAGTTCGGCAGGCGAATGCTCGCTCTTGGCCAACCGGGCAGACCACGGCCTGTCCTGCTAATGCAAATCAATCGCATTTGCAAGTGAAAAATTAAGACAATTGATGCGGTCGTACGCAAGACCGCGATCGGGCATGAATCAGAATATGGGAATACAGGAATATGCCCGCATGCAATTGAAAGTCCAGTGAGAAGTTCAAGTTACATTCAATGTCTTCAGGGACCTGAAAGCGCTGCTGCAGGAGAGTCTGGCCTGCGTTATGCGGCTGGGCGCGGCGTGTCCGAGCGACTTCACGCAGGTGGTGGTGAACACCGCGGTGCAGGAAAAGAACATCGCCCACCCCATGGATACGAAGCTTGCACACAAGGCGTGCGAGCGGCTGGTGAACCTGGCAAAGAAGCATGGAGTGCCGCTGCGTCAGAGCTATGTGCGGGTGAGGAAGAAGGCGTTGATTAGGGGCTGGACTCGATACCTGAGCACTTCCCATGTGCATTTTGGCTTCATATCAGACGGTTTTTCGTTCTTGCCAATAGCTCCACTATTGCCTGCGAACGCAAAACCGCTGCTATTTCGCCAAAATGCCCATGAAAAGCACTCATTTATTGAGACCAGACCTAGATAACAGCGCTACCGTCATGTCAAACAGTTCAAGCGGGCCAGCAGGGAGTTGCGGCGGCTGAAGACATGGCTTGGGCGGGTGATCAGGGACATCGAGCAGCAGATTGCTGACGACAAGGCTCTGCAGAACATCTTCCGGCGGCCCTTGTGGCTGGTGCAGCGGGTGTTGATGTAGCAACTCCGCGATGGCAAGGGACGGCATGTCCACGCGCTGCATGCGCCGGAGGTGGAATGCATAGGCAAGGGCAAGAGCTACAAGGCAGCATGACCGCAGCAGAAACCACAGCTGGCCTTGATGACAAAAGGACTGCCAAGCAATGCCGCGGTGCAAAAATGCAGCCGGCACCGCTGGTGCGGTTTGGCGTGGGCCACCACCATCAAGCACTCGCGAGGTGGCCGGTTCGTGGTGCACGTCATGGCGCTGCCCGGCAAGCCGCATGATGGACATACGTTGCGCATGCTGCTGCCGGCCATCGAGGAACTGGTGGGAGCGCCGCTGCGGCGGGTGCTGACCGACGCTGGATATTGCGGCCACAAGTTGCCGCTACCGTGGAAGTTCAAGGTCTTCGTCGAAGGCCAGAAGCGATGCATGACCAAGGCCGTCAGGCGATTTATGAAACGGCGGGTGGCGGTGGAGTTGGTGATCGGACACAGACAAGCGGAGCCTCGCATGGGCCGCAACTATTTGCCGCACCGGCTCGATAATATCATCAACGCCATACTGGCTGCGGTGGGCTGCAATTTCCGGCAGCTAGCTCGCTACCTCGCCCAGCTTCTTTTGCGCCTCTTCCTGAATTGGCTGCCAACCGCCCGCTGCATTGCCCCAGCGCCATAAAGCAGGCATCAAGGCTGATTGTTCACGATCGACTTTTCTTCAGGAAAAATTTCGTTCACGCCGCAGCCAGCTCTTCGTAAAGACTTGTCGCCAGTGCCAGCTTGGCCAGTGAGAACACCCCCGTCAGCAACTCTTCCAGCATGGGCCGCACCCGCGCCCAAGCGACGGCGTGGGCATCCATCCACTCATCCACCGCCGCGCCGGCATCCTCCGTCCCGCTGGCGCAGGCTGCCGCCGTCAGCCGCACATGCAGCGTGGTGAGCCTGTCCACCAGCCGCGTGGCCGCCAGCCGCTCATCGTGGGTGGCCAGTTGCAACCGCCGCGCCGCCATGATCACCGCGCTCAGCCGCAGCTTTTGGCCGACGCGGAAATACACCTTCGCCACCCGCGCCAGATCGCCCTCCACCCGCCGCTGCGCCAGGGCAATATCCAGCCCACGCAGCATATAAGGCAGGCGCGCCAACCGCCGCGCCAGCTTTTCCGGCAGCCCCATGCCGCGAAACTCTTCCCGCCGGATGCGCAGCCGTTGCCGCGCGTGCGTGGTGGCCACCTTGCCCAGCGCGCCGTCAAGCCAGCCAATGACCGGCTGATACCGCCGCAGCAGGGCGGCAACATCCTCCTGCAGTGCGTCATGGCGCAGCAGCCACAGGCAGGCGCGGCGCAGCGCGTGTTGCAGGTTGATGCGCAGGCGCAGTTGATCCGCTCCCTTCAGGCGAGCGTTGAGCATTTCCACCGCGTGCACCAGGGTCATCAGGTCGAACAGCTCCACCGCCACCGCGAAAGCCGTGGCAATATCACGCACGCTGCGCCCGGTTTCTTCCACCAGCCGCGTAACGAAAGCCGGGCCACCGAGGTTGATCATG
>JAJRRZ010000045.1 GCA_024279045.1 Alphaproteobacteria bacterium | reverse complement strand
GAAAAATGAAACAAAATCCCCGCTTTCCAGGCTTGAAAAGCAGCCGCCTCCAGGACTGAAGGCCACACAAGCCGCCAATCAAGCTCCCCCTGCCAGCCAGCACGGCCAAATCATGGTGTTTCCGGAAGTGTCCATGTGCATTTTGGCTTCATATCAGGCGGTTTTTCGTTCTTGCCAATAGCTCCACTATTGCCTGCGAACGAAAAACCGCTGCCATTTTGCCAAAATGCCCATGAGAAGCACTCATTTATTGAGACCAGACCCTAGACCAATGAACAAGAACAGGAAATCGGCATGATGCGGATTCATCACAAGAGCATCGGGATGCTGATGCTGCTGGTGGTGGCGCTGCTGTGGCAGCAGGCGTGGCCCGCGCAGGCACGCATGCTTTCCGGACAGGAGCTGCGCCAACTGCACGGCGTCTATACGGCTATCTGGAAGGGCCGCAAGGCACGCGTGAAGGTCAATCGCGATGGTACGCTGCTGGCGCGCACCGGCAACAAGGTGGATACGGGGCGCTGGCATGTGCGCGGCAGGGAGCTTTGTGTTTCCTTCAAGGTGTGGACGCGTGGGCGCTACAAGTGCGGCACGGTGGAGCGCCAGGGGCGCTGGCTGGTGGGGCTGCGCAAGAAGGATGGCACGCCGCGGCTGAAACTGAAGCGCTGAGCCGGAGACTTCAGCACCGCTTGCACACAAGCTGCGGATGCTGCGCACGCTTTTGTGCATTGAAGCGCAGTGCGCATGGGCCTACCTTCCGGAAAACGATTCACGGAGGTTCGCCATGCATATCGTCGATCGCCGCCGCTTTCTGTTCTCTTCCGCCGCGCTGGCCGCTGCTGCCGCAACACCCCTGTCATCTGCCCTTGCCCGTGCCAGAGAAAGCGCCGCGCCGCCGCTGGTTGACGTGGCATGGCTGAAACCGCGGCTGGGGCAGGGGGGCCTGCGCATTCTTGCCGCAACGCCGATGGACCTCTACCGCCGCGCCCATTTGCCGGACTCGGTGTTCGTCGATTTCGGCAAGTGGCGCGTAACGAAGAAGGGTATTCCGGCGCTGCTGCCCGATGTGCCGGTGCTGGAGAAGCTGCTGGGCGGGCTGGGCGTGGCGCGGGAGAATCACGTGGTCATCGTGCCTGCCGGTTTTTCCGCCGGTGATGTTGGCGTTGCCACGCGCATTTACTGGACGCTGAAGACCCTGGGCCATGAAAAGGTCTCGGTGCTGGATGGCGGCCTGCGCGGCTGGGCGGCGGATCGTGGCAATCCCTTGAGCAACACGCCGGTGCAGCCGAAGACCGCTACCTACAAGGCCAATTTCACCAATCAGTGGCTGGCTGATGCAAAAATGGTGCACGAGGCCATGAACACCGGTGATGTGCCGCTGATTGACAACCGCACCTATGACGAATTCGTCGGCATGACGCCTGCCGGTGGTTCGGTGTTGCGCTCCGGAACCATCCCGAAGGCGCTGCTGGTGCCGCAGCACTGGTTTGTCGATCCGCAGACGGGGCGCTTCCTCGACAAGGCGAAGCTGGCCGCCATTCACCGGCAGATGGGCGCGAAGGAGGAAGGCAAGGCCATCACCTTCTGCAATACCGGGCATCGTGCCTCGCTGGGCTGGTTCGTGCGCAGCGAGCTGCTCGGCTGGCCGACGCGCATGTATGACGGCTCCATGGCCGAATGGACACGCCTGAAGCCGGAAGAGAATTTCCCCGTGGAGAGAAAGATCAGGCTCTGATGAGTCGATCGTGAAGAAAAGTTTTGCGGCCGACGCCGTCGGCCACAAATACTTTTCTTCAGGAAAAATGATGCGTTGTGCCGGCTTGCGGCGGCGCTGCGCCGGCACAACAACATTTTTGCCTGAGGAAAATTGCAAGGCTTTGCGCCATTACGACGCAAAGTCTTGCAATTTTCGCTGCATCAAGTTGCGTATTTTTCCTGTTCATGCATTGCCTTGTGAGTAGTTCACGCTCGACTGATGATCCATGCCGGTGGAATGGCAGCGGGGCGGCATTGGCGCGCCACTGCCGGGGGGCTCAGGTATTGAGACCAGAGCCCAGGGCTGCGCGGATCTTCCCGGCCACGGCAGCCAACTGCTCCTGCGGGGCCATGTCCGAGGGGCGCGGGCCGGGGCGCTGGCCTTCCTTCACCGGGATGACGTGAAAGTGGGTGTGAAACACCTCCTGCCCGGCGGGGGCCTCGTTGTATTGGCGGATCTGGATGCCATCGGCTTCCAGCGCCTCCTTCACGCCAAGCGCCACTTTCTGTACGCCGCGCATCAGCGTGCACAGGGTGTCCGGGTCGATATCCAGCAGGTTGCGCGAGGGCGCCTTCGGAATCACCAGCGTGTGCCCCTCGCTAAGCGGAAAGATGTCCAGAAAGGCCAGGATGTCGTCATCCTCGTAGACCTTGTGCGCCGGCAGCTCGCCGCGCAGGATTTTCGCGAAGATGTTGTCGTTGTCGTAGGTCGTCATCCTTGCTTCTCCCCGGGTTGCCGTCATGGTTTCAGGCTCAGGGCCCATAAATTTTCACGCCATCTGTGGCGTTCATGCTTCATCTCAGCGCCCTTGCACCCTTGGAAATACCTTCAGGTATTACCAGCGGGCGCAAGAACGCTGATATTTCGCCTGAACGCCACATCTGGCATGCCTCTTCATAGGGTCTGGACTCAATACCTGAGCACTCCCCATGTGCATTTTGGCTGCATATCAGGCGGTTTTTCGTTCTTGCCAATAGCTCCAAGCTCCACTATTGCCTGCGAACGAAAAACCGCTGCTATTTTGCCAAAATGCCCGTGAGAAGCACTCATTTATTGAGGCAAGACCCTAGCTGAAAGACCGCCTCGACCTCCACGCTGGCCCCCAGCGGCAGCGAGGCGCAGCCTACTGCTGCGCGGGCATGGCGTCCGGCCTCGCCGAAGACCTGCTCCATCAGTTCGGAGGCGCCGTTGATTACCCGCGGGTGGTCGGTGAAATCCGCTGTTGCGGCAACGAAGCCGGTGAGCTTCACCACCCGCGCAATGCGTTGCAGGTCGCCCTTCAGTGCGGCGGATGCCTGGGCAATGCAATTCAGTGCGCACAGCCGCGCTGCCTCGTATCCTTCCTTGATGCCGACCGACTCGCCCAGCAGGCCGCTGCATGCCAGTGTTCCGTCGCGCAGCGGCAACTGCCCGGAGACGAACAGCAGATCGCCACTGATGACCCACGGCACATAGGCCGCAACGGGAGCCGCCGGCTGGGGCAGGGTAATGCCCAGCTCCTTCAGGCGCTCGTCAACGGACATGACATTTACCTCATCCTCGAAGCGCTGCTTGCGCTTGTTGTCCGAGAGGCTATGCTGGCGGAAAACGGACATCCACTCAAGGGAACACATCGGCTTGATGACAACTTCCTTGCACATGCGGCACTATCGTCGGGTTGCGGCTGCCGTTCTGGCCGGGCTGCTGCTGGCCGGGCAGGGGGCAGGGGCCACGCCATTGCCGCAGGCCGCGCATGAAGCGCGGGCCGCGCATATCGTGCCCTATGAAGTGCGCTATGAAGTGAGCCTGAAGAGCGCGCAGGATCGCGCCGGCATCGTGCTGGCCGACGGCGTGCTGGCGTCGCGGCTGGCGGGCAGCGCCTGCGAGGGCTGGAGCACCAACAGCATGATGAAGGTGCGCTTTGTCTTTCGCCGCGAGGGCACGCGCGAAACGGAAAGCCGCGTGGTGAGCTGGGAATCCGCTGATGGCAACCAGTTCATCAGCCGCATCGAGCGGTTTCTGAACGGCACACCGGTGGAGCGCATCAGCGTGGTGGCGGAGCGCAAGGCGGCGGGCCTGCCGTTTCGCCTGCGCATGAGCATGCCGGAGAAGCATTCCGCGTTGCTGGAGCCGCAGACGCTGTTTCCCACCGCGGCGATGAAGCGACTGCTGCGCGCCGCCATGAATGGCGAAAAGAATCTGTCGTTGCTGTTCTACGAGGGCGACGAGGACGCTGCTGCGCAGCAGGTGGTGGCCATTATCGGCAAGCGTCGTGCGCCGTTGGCGCAGGCTGGGGCGAAGGGCGACGAGGGCGCCCGGCGGAAGAATGGCAAGGCAGAAAGCCCCGCCACGCCGCAAATATTGCGCGAATTGGCCTTCTGGCCGGTGTCGCTGGCCTATTACGGCCCCGTAAAGCGCAAGGATGGCAGCAAACCCACCGACAAGGAGCGCGAGGCCGCGCGCGCCGGCCTGCCGGAATACGAGGTGCATTTCCGGCTGTATGAAAACGGTATCACCGGCGATGCCTTGCTGGTCTATCCCGACTATGTGCTGAGCGCCCGGGTTGTCTCCGCCAGCCTGCTGCCGATGACGCCCTGCAAGTAGATCCTTGCGGGCCGGGGGTGCAACCCCGACCCGAACGGCCACAATGTGCTCTGACTTTTGCCGACGTAGGTTGGCGTGGGGAAAACGTTGCGTTTTTCCATTGACCTGTTGTGGCTCAGGGGTTTGCAGCCCTGACCCGAAAGTTTTCATGTTTGAAAAACGGCATGCCCGAAAAAATGTTCCGGAAGGGCGGGAAACCTTTCCGGCCAGCTTGTTTGCGGGCAGTTTGCTGCAAGATCTCCGCCGTGGCTGTGCGCCTATTTGCGCCCGAAGAGCTTTTCCACATCGGCCAGCGAGAGCTTCACCCAGGTGGGGCGGCCATGGTTGCACTGGCCCGAACGCGGCGTGGCTTCCATCTCGCGCAGCAGGGCGTTCATTTCCTCCAGCGTCAGCCGCCGCCCGGCGCGCACCGAATGATGACAGGCGAAGGTGGCCAGCACGTGGTCGATCTTCTCGCTCAAGGTGAGCGCTAGCCCCTCGCGCGCCAGGTCGGCGGCGATGTCGCGCACTAGCGCGGCAATGTCGGCCTTTGTCAGCAGCGCGGGCACTTCGCGCACCGCCACGGCATCCTCGCCGAAGCCTTCCACAACCAGCCCCAGCGCGGCCAGCTCGTCCGCTGCCGCCAGCAGCGCCTCGCGGCTTATCGCATCGAGCGTAACCACCTCCGGAATCAGCAATGCCTGGCGCGCCACGCCGTGTTCATCGCGCTGGCGCTTCAGCCGCTCGTAGGTCAGCCGCTCGTGTGCGGCGTGCTGATCGACGATGACCACGCCATCAGTCGTTTCGGCAATGATGTAGGTGTTGTGCAACTGCGCGCGGGCCAGCCCCAGCGGCAGGTCATCGGGTGGTGATTCTTCCGCGGGTGGGGCAGGAGAGAGGGTGGCCTGCATCTCTTCGGTATCGGGCAAGGGAGCATTGGCGCGCGCCTCGGTCAGGCCGTCGGTGGTGGCGGTGGGCAGCGGGGCCTGCATGGCGGTGGCCAGTGCCGCCAGCCGCGGTTGCACTGCGGGCGGGGGCAGGGGGGCGCCCTGGGTGCCGGGAGGTGGGGACGAGGCGGCGGGCCCGGTGGCCCGCGTGGTGCGCTCGGCCAGCCGCGCCACGCTGTCGCGCAGGGTATCGGCGGTGCGTGTGGCGTGTTTGTCCAGCCCGTCGCGCAGCGCGCGGATGATCAGTCCCTTGACCAGATTGGCGTCGCGAAAGCGCACCTCGCGCTTCGCCGGGTGCACGTTCACGTCCACCAGCTCGCATGGACAGTCGATGTGCAGCACGATCAGCGGATGCCGTCCGCCCGCCAGCACGTCGCGGTAGGCGGCGCGCAGCGCGCCGGAGAGTTGCCTGTCCTGCACCGGCCTGCCGTTGACGAAGACGAATTGCAGATCCGCCTGGCCGCGCGAAAAGGTGGGCAGCGAGGCCAGCCCGCGCACGGCAATGCCCTCGCGTTCGGCGGCGAAGGGAAAGGCATTGGCGGTGAAGTCGCGGCCCATGATGGTGGCGATGCGTGCTTCCTCGTCCTGTGCGGGCAGGTCGAACACCCGGCGCTGCTCGGTAACGAAGCTCATGGCCACATGTGGATGCGCCAGCGCCAGGCGGCGGAAGGTGGCGCTGGCTGCCATGGTTTCCGCCCGCGGGCTGCGCAGGAATTTCAGCCGTGCCGGCGTGGCGAAGAACAGGTCGCGCACCTCAACCGTCGTGCCCGGACCGCGCGCCGCCGGGCGTGGCTTGCGCACATCGCCCCCCTCGACGCGAATCTCCCAGGCTTCTTCCGCTTGCGCCGGACGCGAGACGATGGAAAGCCGCGCCGCTGCGCCGATGGCCGCCAGCGCCTCGCCACGGAAACCCAGGGTGTGGATGCGCAAGAGATCGTCATCTTCCAGCTTGGAGGTGGCGTGCCGCCGTACCGCCAGCACCAGCTCCTCGCGGCTCATGCCGCGGCCATCGTCGCGCACCTCGATGAGTGTGCGCCCGCCCTCGCGGAAGATCACCTCCACCCGCCGCGCGTCGGCGTCCAGTGCGTTTTCCACCAGTTCCTTCACCACCGCCGCCGGGCGCTCTATCACCTCGCCAGCGGCGATTCGATTGATTACCTGCGGCGGCAACTGGCGGATGCGCGGCTTCATCGGCTGATTCCCCTGCGATTTCTGACGGGGGTATTGTTGGGGCATGGCCTGTCCGCGTCAATTGCCGCGGCACCCGGGTCAACCGCTTTTGCAAACGGTATTGCCGCTTGACAGGATTTCGGGCAGTGCGCATATAGGCGGCACCCGGCTTGCCGGGGCGTTCTTTTGCGCTGCGTGGCGTGGCGCAAGGGCGCGTTTCATGGAGGGGTGCCCGAGTGGCTAAAGGGGACGGGCTGTAAACCCGTTGGCTTATGCCTACGCTGGTTCGAATCCAGCCCCCTCCACCATTCACCCGCCACCGTGCGCATTCAGGCGCGCCTGGTGGTCTGGCTGCGTTCTTTCCGGCCTGTCGATGGCCTGTCTGTTGAAGATCTTTCCGCGGGTGTAGCTCAATGGTAGAGCAACAGCCTTCCAAGCTGAAGATGGGGGTTCGATTCCCCTCACCCGCTCCATGACGCGGGGCAGGAGAGTGGGCCAGCAGGAGCAATCACGGCAAGCCGCAAGCTTTCGGAACTGAAGGAATCACGCAATGTCCAAGGAAAAATTCGAACGCACGAAGCCGCATGTGAACATCGGCACGATCGGCCACGTTGACCACGGCAAGACGACGCTGACGGCGGCGATCACGAAGGTTCTGGCCGACGAGGGCAA
The DNA here is from genome assembly GCA_024279045.1 of Alphaproteobacteria bacterium. Lineage (GTDB taxonomy): Bacteria > Pseudomonadota > Alphaproteobacteria > Rhizobiales > Aestuariivirgaceae > Thermopetrobacter. Next base: position 592 of record JAJRRZ010000045.1, on the reverse strand, counting down.
GGCGGAAGCGACGGCGTTTGACGAGATCGACAAGGCGCCTGAGGAGAAGGAGCGCGGCATCACCATCTCCACTGCGCACGTTGAATACGAGACGGACAACCGCCACTACGCGCACGTGGACTGCCCGGGCCACGCCGACTACGTGAAGAACATGATCACCGGCGCGGCGCAGATGGACGGGGCGATCCTGGTGGTGTCCGCCGCCGACGGGCCGATGCCGCAGACGCGTGAGCACATCCTGCTGGCGCGCCAGGTTGGCGTTCCGGCGCTGGTTGTCTACATGAACAAGGTTGACCAGGTGGACGACGAGGAGCTGCTGGAGCTGGTGGAGATGGAGATCCGCGAGCTGCTGAGCTCCTACGACTTCCCCGGCGACGACATTCCCGTGATCAAGGGCTCGGCGCTGGCGGCGCTGGAGGGTCGCGATGACGAGATCGGCAAGAACTCCATCCTGGAGCTGATGAAGGCGGTTGACGAATACATTCCGACGCCGGATCGCCCGATCGACCAGCCGTTCCTGATGCCGATCGAGGACGTGTTCTCCATTTCCGGTCGCGGCACGGTGGTTACGGGCCGTGTGGAGCGCGGCAAG
>JAJRRZ010000044.1 GCA_024279045.1 Alphaproteobacteria bacterium | reverse complement strand
GATGATGCCCTGCGCCGGGACATGCGCCCGCTGTGCTGGGATCAGCCGCAGATCACCGACAGCTCGCACGTGGTGGTCATTCTCAGCCGCCGCGAAGCCACGCTGAAGCCCGGCTCGGATCACATGCGCCGGGTGTTTGCCATGCGCGGCTTCACGGAAGAGCAGTTGCAGGCCTACTTCCGGCGTGTGGAGAATTACTACTGGCAGGAACTGATCCCGCACATGAACTTCTTCGCCTGGAGCTCCAAGCAGTGTTACATCGCCCTGGCCAACATCATGAGCGCCGCGGCAGCCGCCGGCGTGGACACCTGCCCGCTGGAAGGCTTCGACAAGAACGCGCTGGACGCCTTCCTGCGCGAGCGCCTGCCGCAGGAGATGGACGAGGATTTCTCCACTGCCGTGCTGTGCGCGCTGGGTTATCGGCATCCCGAATGGCAACAGCCCACCCGCTCGCGCCTGCCCTTCGAGGAACTGGTGCGCTTCATCTGAAGACGCGGAAAGAAACATCTTTTGCGGGCTGGCATTAATGGTGGAGTGGCGGGAATGGTGAAATAGTGGCACAATTGCTCCATGATCAATCAGGGACTGCGCCATGGCAACCATTACGCTGAAAAACATGCCCGACAAGCTCTACCAGCGCCTGAAGGAAGCGGCGCGGGAGCGTGGTCGCTCGGTTGACGAGGAGATGATTTCCCGGCTGCAGGCGGATTTCATGCAAATGGAACGCGCGTCTCCTGACGAATGGCTGCGCCGTTTGCGCGCAATCCAGAAAAACATTCCATCCACGCCATTTGACGTGGAGGAACTGGAGGAAGCAATCGATGAAGGCAGGCCATGATCGTTGCCGATACGAACATCATGGCCTACCTGGCCCTGCCCAGCCCCTATACCGATCTTGCCATTCGATTGCTTCGGAAGAGTCCGGAATGGGCCGCTCCCATGCTGTGGCGCAGCGAGTTCCGCAATGTGTTGGCCCTGCACATGCGCAAGGGACTGCTCACTCTGCCGCAAGCATTGGCGCTGCAACAGCAAATGGAAGAACGCATGGCCGGCAGGGAATTCACGCCCTCTTCAGCGAAGGTCTTGCGGCTGGTGGAGGAGAGTGCATGCTCTGCCTATGACTGCGAATTCGTGGCGCTGGCGGAGGAGCTGGATACACACCTGATCACCCTAGACAAGAAGTTGCTGCGCAGCTTTCCCGACAAGTGCGTCAGCTTGCATGACGCCGTACAATGAACCTTGAGGTGTGGCCACTGCGAACAATGAGCAGTGCGACCGTGGCAATTGTTGCAACTGCTTCGCAGTTGCAACAATTTGGCCGGTGCTGCCTTGACCGATTTCGCTTGACGACACATTCGGCTCCGCTTATGTAAAAGCTGCAATTGCTAATCGTTCGCAATTCTGCATTTTTACCGTGAGGGAGTTGTCATGCTGATGTCCGGCAACAGCAGCACGGATCATGCCACCGCTGCCGCCACGCGTACCGCCACTGAATCATCCGCAACAGGCGCGGCGGAGGCCGCCGCACAGGTGCTGAGCCTGCACGAGGCGGCGGAAGGGCGGCGCTGGCGCATCAAGGCCGTTGCCGGTGGTGTGGAGTTGCAGCGCGCGCTGGCGCGGCTGGGGCTGCGGCCCGGCCTGTGCATCGAGGTGGCGCAACACACCCGCTGCGGCCCCGTCGTGGTGGTGGCTGATGGGCTGAAGCTGGCGCTGGGCACGGATGCGGCGGAACACCTGCTGGTGGCGCCCTGCTGAGGATATGGCGTGAGGCTGGCGGCGTTGCATCCCCGGGCGGCTCCCCGTTTTTCCTGCCTGCGGACATTTCGTGGAGATCCTGGACATGGCGCGAGCCTGTTGCGAGCACGACGACGGCGCAGACGCGAAACGCTCCGCCATCGCCAGCCATGACATCACCGTGCTGCTGGCCGGCAACCCCAACGCCGGCAAGACCACCCTGTTCAACCGCCTCACCGGCGCGCGCCAGCGCACCGGCAACTGGCCGGGCGTTACCGTGGAGCGCCGCGAGGGCATCCACGAGGATGCACACGGGCGCATCCGCATCATCGACCTGCCGGGCACCTATTCCATCATCCCCGTGCCGGGCAGCGACCAGGCACTGGACGAGACGGTGGCGCGCGATGCCGTGGCGACGGCTGATCATGACGTGATCATCGACGTGGTGGACGCCGCCAACCTGCAGCGCAACCTGTATCTGACCACGCAACTGGCCGAGGCCCGCCGCCCCATGGTGGTGGCGCTGAACATGATGGACGAGGCGGCGCGGCGCGGCATCATGATAGAGCCGGCGGCGCTGCAAGAGGCGTTGGGCGTGCCGGTGGTGCCGCTGGTGGCGCGCAAGGGCGAGGGTGTGGAGCAGCTCATCGAAGTCATCCGCCGCGCCGCGCGCGAACACCTGGTGCCGAGAGTGGAAGCCCCTTGGCCACAGCCGGTGCGCCACGCCATCGACCGGCTGGAGCCGCTGCTGCGCGAGGAGGCGCGCGCCCACGGCGCCGATGCACGCTGGCTGGCCATCCGCCTGCTGGAGGGCGACCCGGCGGCGCAGGATATCGCCCCGTCGGCGGCGCTCAACCTGGCGGCGAAGGAACGCGCGCACATCATGAAGGAAATGAAGGAAGTGCCCGACCTGGTGCTGGCCGATGCGCGCTACGAGCTGGCGCACAAGCTGGCGCGGGCAGCCACCGGCGCGCACAACGGCGAAGCGATGGCGGATGCGCAGGGCAGCACGGCGCAAGGCAATGCGGCGGCACCTGTTGCAGCGGCACCCACTACAGCAGCGCCAACAGCGGCGGAACCTGCCGCCAGCGGCGGCTTTGGCGCCTGGTTCGATCGGCTGGCGCTGCATGGGCTGTTCGGCCCGGCCATTTTCCTGCTGGCGATGTATCTGCTGTTCATGCTCACCATCAATGTCGGTGGCGCCTTCGTGGATTTCTTCGACATTGCCGCGGGCGCGCTGTTCGTCGATGGTCCGCGGGCACTGCTGCAGGGCATCGGTGCGCCGGGCTGGCTGATCGCCGTGCTGGCCGATGGCGTTGGGGCGGGCATTCAGACAGTGGCGACCTTCATCCCCATCATCGCCATGCTCTATTTCCTGCTCTCGCTGCTGGAGGATTCCGGCTACATGGCGCGCGCGGCCTTTCTGGTGGATCGCCACATGCGGCGCATCGGCCTGCCGGGCAAGGCCTTCGTACCACTGATTGTCGGATTCGGTTGCAACGTGCCGGGCGTCATGGCGGCGCGCACGCTGGAAAACCCGCGCGATCGCATCGCCACCATCCTGATGACACCGTTCATGAGCTGTGGCGCGCGGCTGGCGGTGTTTGCGCTGTTCGCCGCCGCCTTCTTCCCCGCACATGGGCAGAACCTGGTGTTTCTGCTCTATCTCCTCGGCATCGCCGCGGCCATTCTGACGGGGCTGCTGGTGCGTCGGGTAATGATGACCGGTGGCGGCGAGAGCCTGCCCTTCATGATGGAGCTGCCACCCTACCGCCTGCCGCGCATCACCGACGTGCTGCTCTATGCCTGGATGCGGCTGAAGGGCTTCGTCATCGGCGCGGGCAAGGTCATCGTCGTGGTGGTGGCCGTGCTGGGCACGCTCAACGCTCTCGGCACCGATGGCAGCTTCGATGCACAGAACAGCGAGAAATCCGTGCTCTCGGCCATTGGCAAGCAGCTCACACCGCTGTTCACGCCCATCGGCATTCGTGAGGAGAACTGGCCGGCCACCGTCGGGCTGTTTACCGGCGTCTTTGCCAAGGAGGTGGTGGTGGGCACTCTCAATGCCCTGTATTCCGAGCTTGACCGGCAAGACAGGGCCGCTGCCGGAGATGATGTGGCAACACAAGAGGATGAAACCTTCAGCCTGAGCGGTGCGCTGATGGAGGCGCTGGCCAGCATTCCGGAGAACCTGAAGGGCGTGGCCGAGCTGCTCACCGACCCGCTGGGGCTTTCCGCCGTCGGCGACAGGGCACGGATTGCCGAGGAACAAGGCGTGGACGCAGCCACCTTCGGGGCCATGGTCGAGCGCTTCGATGGCAAGGTGGGGGCCTTTGCCTACATGCTGTTCGTGCTGCTCTATTTTCCCTGCGCGGCCACCCTGGGCGCCATTGCGCGGGAAATCGG
>JAJRRZ010000043.1 GCA_024279045.1 Alphaproteobacteria bacterium | reverse complement strand
TTTGAGGAAAAATGAAACAAAATCCCCGCTTTCCAGGCTTGAAAAGCAGCCGCCTCCAGGACCGAAGACCACAAAAGCCGCCAATCAAGCTCCCCCTGCCAGCCAGCACGGCCAAATCATGGTGTTTCCGGAAGTGTCCGATCGATTCAGCATTGCATCAGTGCCTGCACCATGCGCGTCATCTGTGCTGTTTGCGCCACATCGTGCACGCGCACCATCTGCGCTCCGGCCAGCAGCGCCGCCTGCGCCACCGCCAGCGAGCCGCCCAGTCGCGCGGCAGCATCCTGCTCGCCGGTAGTCTCACCGATGAAGCGCTTGCGCGAGGCCGCATAAAGCACTGGCGCACCCAGCCCGTGCAAGGCGCCCAGCGCACGGGTCAGCGCCAGATTGTCCCCGGTGCGCTTGGCAAAGCCGATGCCCGGATCGACCATGATGTTCTCCGCCGCGATTCCGGCATCGCCCGCGCGCAGCATGGCCGCAGCCAGCTCGTCGATCACTTCCGCCACCACGTCGTCGTAGTCGGCCTGCCGCATCATCGTGTCCGGCGTGCCGCGCATGTGCATGAGAATCACCGGCACCCCCAGTTGCTCCACCGTGGCGGCGGCATGCCGGTCATGGGACAGGGCCGATACGTCATTGACAATACGCGCCCCCACCGCCACGGCGGCGCGCATCACTGCGCTCTTGCGCGTGTCGATGCTCACCAGCAGGCCATCCGCCGCCAGCGCCTCGACAACCGGCAGCACGCGATCCATCTCCTCCTGCACGGAGACTTCCGCCGCGCCGGGGCGGGTGGATTCGCCTCCCACGTCCAGCACATCCGCCCCCGCCTCGGCCAGCCGCCGGGCATGGTCAATGGCGGCTTGCGCACTGTCGAACCGCCCTCCGTCGGAAAAGCTGTCCGGCGTAACATTGACAATGCCCATGATGCGTGGGCGCTCCCAGTCCAGCCCGGCAAATGGCTGGCGCGGCGCACCCATGCGCTGCAGCACTGCGGCCAGGCTGCCTGCATCGTCCTGCCCGCTGGCCGCGGCCTTTTCACGCAACTGCTCTGCACCCAACAGGCGGCGCGATGTCTCGCCCGTTTCGCCACAGCGATGCACCAACCAGGCAGAGGTGAAGGCCAGGCGCTCTCCCGCCAACGGCAGCGCCAGCCCGCGCGCCACGGCCAGCCGCGCCGCCGCGCCATGCAGCAGGCCCAGCGGTTCCACATACAGGCTGTCGCCACACCTCGGCGCGCCCATCATTCCATCCCCCGCGCCACACCCTTTGCCGCCGCCACGAAACGGCGGATCTTCTCCGCGTCCTTCACACCCCGCGCACGCTCCACGCCGGAGGACACATCCACCATCGGCGCGGCAGTGGCACGAATAGCCTGCGCGACGTTCTCCGGTGTCAGTCCGCCAGCCAGCATGAAAGGCTGTTGCGCCCCACCCTGCCGGGCATCCCGCCACGAAGCCATCCATGACCAGTCAAAGGCCTTGCCCATGCCGCCAGGCAAATCGGCCTTGTCCGGCGCATGCCAGGCATCGAACAACGGAAAGGCGATATCCTGCGCATAGTTGTCAACGGCGCGCAAATCCTCCGGCCCCTTCAGGCGAAAGGCGCGGATGATCCCGCAACCGGCAAACCGGCGCATCCACCGCACCCGCTCTGGCGTTTCCTGCCCGTGTGCCTGAATGAAGTCCGGCCGCACCCGCTGGCCAATTTCACGCAACAGGTCATCCCCGGCATCCACCACCAGCGCCACCACCGCCGCGCGCCCGCGCGCCTGTTCGGCCAGCGCCGCCGCCTGCTCCAGCGAAACATTGCGTGGCGAGGGGGGATAGAACACCAAGCCGATGAAATCCGCGCCCGCATCCAGCGCCGCATCCAGTGCTGGCGCATCGGTGATTCCGCAGATTTTCACCTTTGCCATGAGTCGCGCGCTCCTGCCTGGGCCATGGCGCTGGTTGCCCCTATTGTCCGGCTTGTCCAGCCTGCCCATTCTGCCCGGCTTTTCCGGCCTGTATGGCTTGTCCTGTTTGTCCGGCTTTGTCGCCCAGTTCTTCCAGTGGCGCGGAGAAATCATCCACCCAGCCCGGCGCAGCCGCTGCCCACAGCCCCTGCCGGAACAGATTGCCCGCCGGACTGTCCGCCGCCGTGCTGCGGCGCAGCATTTCCAATGTGTCGTGCGCAGCCACCTCCGCCGAGGACGGCGTGCGCGCCAGATAGACCGTATCGGTGCCGGGCAGGCTGGCGGGCGATTCATAGACCGGCTCTCCACCCGGCCCGGCCCGGCCCACGAACGGCTTGTCGGAACCGCCAGCATCGGCCCCGCCCACTCCCATTGCCTGGGGTGCGGGCAGAGCCACGGCACGTTCCACATCCTTGCCGATGACATCCATCACCAGCTTCGCCAGCACGGTATTGCCCGCCTTGATGAAGTGCACACCGTTGCGCGCCCGCAGCCGGGTGATGGCGCCGTTGATGTCCGCACCATTTTCCACGAAGCCACCATCCGGCCCGGCGAAATGTTTCCGGATGCCGATATAGCGCACCCCACTGGCCCGCGCCCGTTGGCGGATCAGCTCATCGACAAGCCGCACCCCGGCATCCAGCCGCGCCTCGCGCACCGGCGGCAGGCCCACCAGATACAGCGCCACCCCTGCGTTGCGAAACGTTTCGATGATGGCATCCAGCCGCGTGGCGTAGATGCGCTTCCATTCCTCACTGCCGAAGGGAATGCGTCTGCCGCCCGCAACGATGTCGCGCACGTCATTCACCCCCAGCATCACCACGCCAATGTCCACCGGCCTGCTGTCCAGCACCTGGGCAATGGCGCGCTGCCAGTCGTAATAGCGCAGCCGCACCAAGCCGGAGCCAGCGTTGAACCGCCCGCGCGCCACAAAGCGCGGATTGTTCTCCAGCACACGCCACAACCCGGCCAGCAGGCCGGTGGCCATCTTGTCGCCGAACACAAACAGCCGGTAACGCTCCTTCGGCGAGCGTATATAGGGCTGGGCGATGCCATAGCCGTCCGTCTGGCCGGCATCGACCGCCGCCGTGGGAGGGTTGGCAGGCGCGGTTTGCTGCTGTTGCGCCCGCACCGGCATGGACACAACCAGCAGCAGCGCCAGCAGGCACAGCGCCGCTGCCCACCGTGCCATATTGCCGGCATTCTCACCCCAGGCTATCAGCCGAAACAGCATCATGCTCCCTTGCTCGCCCACCGTGCTGGCCCGAAGCCCGTCAATCGCGCAGCAGATCGTTGATGGACACCTTCGCACGGGTCTTCTCGTCCACGCGCTTGACAATGACCGCGCAATACAGGTTCGGTGCCGGCTTGCCGTTGGGCAGCTCGGTCTTCGAGCCGGGCATGGAGCCGGACACCACCACCGAATAGGGCGGCACGCGGCCATAAAACACCTCGCCCGTCTCGCGATCGACAATACGCGTGGACTGGCCGATGAACACCCCCATGGAGATCACCGAACCCTCGCCGACGATGACACCCTCGACGATTTCCGAGCGCGCGCCGATGAAGCAGTTGTCCTCGATGATCACCGGCCCGGCCTGCAACGGCTCCAGCACGCCACCAATGCCCACACCACCGGAGAGGTGCACGTTCTTGCCGATCTGCGCGCAGGAGCCCACCGTAGCCCAGGTGTCCACCATGGTGCCTTCGTCCACGTAGGCGCCGAGGTTCACGAAGGAGGGCATCAGCACCACGTTCGGCGCAATGTAAGCGGAATGGCGCACCACGCAGCCAGGCACGGCGCGAAAACCAGCCTTGCGGAAGTCCTCCGCCGTCCAGCCGGCGAACTTGGAGGGCACCTTGTCCCACCATACCGCACCGCCGGGGCCGCCGTCGATGACCTGCATGTCATTCAGCCGGAACGACAGCAGCACCGCCTTCTTCAGCCACTGATTGACCTTCCACTCGCCATCGACCTTTTCCGCCACGCGCGCCTTGCCGGAATCCAGCAGGTTCAGCGCCTCCTCCACGGCCTCGCGCACCTCGCCGGTGGTGGCCGGTGAAATTTCCGATGCATTATCGAATGCGCGGTCGATGACCGCCTGCAGGTCTGCGTAGCTCATGCCCGCTCCTTTTCGCCTGTATGGGTTGTCGTATCAGATGATGATGCTTGCTGCGCCACGGTCAGGCGGCGCAGGAAACCGGTCAGTTCCGTGGTGCGGAAATGAATGTGTTCGCCATTGGCGTCGTCATGCGGATGCATTTCGCCCTCACCGCCATGCCTGTTCCCATGAGCATGAGCGCAACCGCAGGCATGCCCGGCGTCGGCATTGTCCGGATGCGCCACCAGCACGGTGGTCATGCCGCGTGCATGCGGTTCGGCCAGGTTGCGGGCAATATCCTCGAACATGGCCGCACGCGCCGGGGCAATGCCGGTGTGGGCTAGAAAGGCATCAAAGGCCTGTGGATGCGGCTTGGGCACGTAACCGGCGGCCTTCACGTCAAAGATCTCGTCGATATGCGCACTCACGCCCAGCCGTTCCAGCACCGCCTCGGCATGGGCCAGCGAGCCGTTGGTGAACACCCACTTGCGCCCTTCCAGCCGCGTCAGTGCATCGTCCAGCGCCGGATCGGGCGCGATGGCCGAATAGTCGATGTCATGCACGAAGGCGAGAAAATCGTCCGGATCGGCAATCTCGCCATTGACGATCAGCCCGCGCAGGGTGGTGCCGTAGCGGCGGAAATAATCTTTCTGGATGTATTTCGCCGTGGCGATATCCACGCGGAACAGCCGCACCAGATATTCGCCCATGCGCTTGTCGATCTGGTCAAACAACCGCCGCGAGGCGCAGTAGAGTGTGTTGTCCAGATCGAACACCCACTCGCGCACCGGGGCAAAGGCGGCGCGCAGGCGTTCGTCTTCGGCACCGGCTTGCGCCGCCGCACCTGTTGCCGCCCGCTGCTGCCGTTGCGCCAGCGCCGTCATGCCGCGCCCTCCGCCACATCCGCCGCACCAGCGCTGATGCGCGTGCCCACACCGCGGGCGGTGAACAGCTCCAGCAGCACCGCGTGCGGCACCCGGCCATCGAGGATGATCACGCCTTCCACGCCGCCCCGCACCACGTCGGCGCAGGAGCGCACCTTGGGGATCATGCCGCCGGAAATGGTGCCGTCGGCAATCAGCTCTTCCACTTGCCGCAAGTCCAACTCCGCCAGCAGTTCGCCGCTCTTGTCCAGCACGCCGGCCACGTCGGTCAGCAGCAGCAGGCGCTTGGCCTTCAGCGCGCTGGCCAGCGCCCCGGCGAAAGTATCGGCGTTGATATTCAGTGTCTCGCCCTCTTCCGACACGGCAATGGGCGCAATTACCGGGATCACGTCGGAGCGCGCCAGCACCTCGATGATCTCCGTGTCCATCCGCACCGGCTCGCCGACATAGCCGAGGTCGATGATCTTCTCGATGCCGGAGGCCGGATCGGTTTTCTTGCGCACCATCTTGCGCGCGGTGCACAGGCTGGCGTCTTTGCCCGACAGCCCCGCCGCCTTGCCGCCCATCTTGCGGATGCAGTTGACCACGCGCTTGTTGACGGAGCCGGACAGCACCATCTCCGCCACTTCCACCGTCTGCGCACAGGTAACGCGCAGGCCGTCCTCGAAGCGCGAGGCAATGCCCAGCTTTTCCAGCATGGCGCCAATCTGCGGCCCGCCACCGTGCACGATGACCGGATTGATGCCGGAGAGCTTCAGTTGCACCACGTCGGCGCAGAACTTCTCCGCCAGCGCCTCATCGCCCATCGCGTGGCCACCATACTTGATGACCACCGTCTGCCCGGCATAGCGCTGCATGAAGGGCAGCGCCTCAGCCAGCACCTCGGCCACTTCCTCGCGCGAGAGATGTTCGGTATTGCTGCTCATCGGCTCCGGCCCCGGCAGGATGGTTGGGTCTGGTGTTGAAGGCATTGCGCCGCGCCTGTCAAGGTGCAACAAGGCAACAGCAACCGCAACCGGCAGCGTGCAGTTTCATGAACACCGGCAACAACAGCCACGCCGGCGCCAATACCGGCGCCAACGCCAGGAGCTTCTTTCACGTGCACCTGGTGTCCGACTCCACCGGCGAGGGACTGCGCCAATTGCTGGACAAGGCGCTGCTGTTCTTCCCCGGTCATCAGCCCATCGCACACACGCATCCGCTGGTGCGCAGCGCGGCGGACATGGCCCGCGTGCTGGAGCAACTGGAGGAAGAGCCGGGGCTGGTGCTGCACGGCCTTTCCGACCGCAAGTTGCGCAAGCGGCTGGAAGATCACTGCAACGAACAGGGGCTGGCCTGCATGGGCCTGCTCGATCCACTGGTGGAGATGCTCTCCGCCTGGCTGAACACCAACGAGAAGCTGGCGCGCAGCCCGCGTCCGGCGCTGGACGAACATTATTTCGCGCGCATGCGGGCGCTGGATTTCGCCATGATGCATGACGACGGGGCCAATGTCGATTCCCTGCACGAGGCCGACATCATCCTCATCGGCCTGTCGCGCACCTCCAAGACCCCCACCAGCATCTATCTGGCCAACCAGGGCTACCGCACCGCCAACATTCCCTTCATCGCCGGCCAGCCACTGCCGCAAACCGTGCTGCGCCTGAAGGGCCCGCTGATCGTCGGGCTGGTGGCCACCTCCAATGCGCTGTCTGGCCTGCGCGGCAACCGGCTGGAAGACATCGGCGCACACGGCATGAACAGGCAAGGCGGCGGACAGGTGCGCGACTATGCCGACCGCCGCGCCATCGCCGCGGAAATTCGTGAACTGAAAAAGCTTTGTGAACGCCACGGCTGGCCGGTGATCGACGTTACCCGCCGCGCCGTGGAAGAAACCGCGGCGATGATCATCAAGCTCCATCAACAGCGCCAGCGGCAGGACGGATGAACGGCAGACAGAGCGGCTTCAGGACAATCACATTCGGGACAATTGCGATAAGCGGCTTGATAAAATGCTCTCCCTGCTCGTCATTGCCGAGTTTGACGGACAGGGCAGATGCAGCCAAGTGCATGAAACATCAAGCTATCCCGAATGCACTTGCCCTGACGGCATGATTGTTTCCAGTTGCGTGATGGGTTAGGCTCAGCCCCCACAAAGAGGCATGGCAGATGCGTCATTTGCTCGAAAATCAGCGTTCTTTTGTCCGCTGAGAATACCCATAGGTATTTCCAAGGACGAAAGGACGCTGATATGCAGCGCAAATGGCTTAGGGTCTGGTCTCAATAAATGAGTGCTTCTCATGGGCATTTTGGCAAAATAGCAGCGATTTTTCGTTCGCAGGCAATAGTGGAGCTATTGGCAAGAACGAAAAACCGTCTGATATGAAGCCAAAATGCACATGGGGAGTGCTCAGGTATTGAGTCCAGACCCTAGGATGCCGTGCAAATTTATGGGGCCTGAGCCTGGCACAAGGCTGATGCAACAGGTGAGCACCGGGGCGAGGTCATGGCCGATTCCTTCTCCGAGTTGACAAGCGACTCCCGCACGGCGCTGGCGCTGGAGCTGGCGCGCGCCGCGGCGCGCATTGTCGTCCCGGCCTTTTTCGGCGATGGCGGCGAGGTCTCCGCCGCCGACAAGAATGCCGGCGCCACGGATGCATCCTTCGACCCGGTAACCGCCGCCGACCGCGCCGCGGAGCGGGTGATGCGCGAGATGATCAACCGCGCCTTTCCGGCAGATGCCATCATCGGCGAGGAGTTCGGCCCGGGCGGGAGTGATGCCGCCGAGTGGCAATGGCTGCTCGACCCCATCGACGGCACCCGCGCCTTTCTGTGTGGCTTGCCGGGGTTCACCACGCTCATTGCCCTGCTGCACGATGGCGCGCCCGTGCTGGGGCTGATCAACGACCCGCTGCTGGATACCACCACCATCGGCAATGGCACGCACTGCTGGCGGCTGCGCGGCAGCGATGTGCGGCATGTGCGCGTCAGCGCCACTATCCACCTTGGCGATGCGCTGGCCGGCACCACCCTGCCACGACTGTATGACACGCCGGGCAAGCGCGCCTTTCTCGACGCCGTGCAGCAGCGTGCGCGGCATGTGCAGTTCGATGGCGACGCCAGCTTCTACGCCGCGCTGGCGCAGGGGCGTATGGACATTGCCTTCGACACCGGCCTGAAGCCTTTCGATGCTGCGGCGCTGATCCCCGTGGTGCGCGGCGCGGGCGGCATCATCAGCGGCTGGCACGGAGAAACCGCCGCACCGGGAGGAGACATCATCGCCTGCGCCACCCCGGCGCTGCACGAACAGATGCTGGCGCTGCTGGAAGAAACCGGCGCGGCAGCGGAATCCGGCTCCGCCCGGACGGCATCCTCGGCAACGGCGGAATTCTCGGCTGCGACAAACCCGTCATCGACGGCGTCATCGGCGGCACCATCCTCGGCGGTGGAGGACTGAGCCATGTCGCTGGTGCGCTCGGCCATGACGGTGGGCGGCATGACGCTGCTCTCGCGCCTGCTGGGCTTCGTGCGCGATGTGCTGATGGCTGCCCTGCTGGGCGCAGGCGCGGTGGCGGAGGCCTTCGTGGTGGCCTTTCGCCTGCCCAACCTGTTCCGCCGCTTCTTTGGCGAAGGTGCGTTCAACGCCGCCTTCGTGCCGCTGTTCGCCAAGAAGCTGGAGGGCGACGGCGCAGCGGCGGCGCGGCAGTTCGCCGAGGAGGCCTTCGCCGGGCTGCTGTTCATCCTGCTGTTGCTCACGCTGCTTGCCGAGATCTTTGCGCCAGCCTTCGTGTATGTGCTGGCGCCGGGCTTCGCCGCCGATGCAGCGAAGTTCGAGCTCACCGTGCTGCTCACCCGCATCACATTTCCGTATCTCTTGTGCATGTCGCTGGTGGCGCTGCTTTCCGGCGTGCTCAATTCGCTGCATCGCTTCGCGCTGGCCGCCTTCGCGCCGGTGCTGCTGAACATCGTGTTCATCGCCGTGCTGCTGTATGGCTGGTTCGCCACGCTCAACGGCCAGCCACGGATGGGCGTGCTGCTGGCCACAGCCGTGGCCGTGGCGGGCTTTCTGCAACTGGCGCTGCTGTGGATTGCCGCCGCCCGCGCCGGTTTTGCCATCCGCCTGACGCGCCCGCGCTTCACCCCGGCGATGAAGCGCCTGGTGGCGCTGGGCGTTCCGGGGCTGATCGCCGGCGGCATCACCCAGCTCAACCTGGTGATCTCCACCATCATCGCCTCCTGGCAGGAGGGCGCGCCGGCGTGGCTGTATTATGCCGACCGCATCTATCAACTGCCGCTGGGGCTGGTGGGCGTGGCCATAGGCGTGGTGCTGCTGCCGGAGGTTTCGCGCCGCCTGCGCGCGGGCGATGGCGAAGGCGTGCACGACTCGCAGAACCGCGCCATGGAGTTCGCCCTGTTCCTCACCCTGCCCGCCGCGCTGGCGCTGATGGCCATGCCGGTGCCGGTGGTCAGCGTGCTGTTCGAGCGCGGCGCCTTCACCCACGCCGACACACAGGCCACCGCCGCCGCGCTGGCCGCCTTTGCCGCCGGGCTGCCGGCGTTCGTGCTCATCAAGGTGTTCTCGCCCGCCTTCTTCGCGCGTGAAGACACCAGAACGCCAATGCAATACGCCGCCATTTCCGTGGGGCTGAACATCGCCCTGGCGCTGGCGCTGTTTCCGCTCATCCACCACGTGGGCATTGCCCTGGCCACCACCATTGCCTCATGGGCGAATGTGCTGCTGTTGGGGCGTACGTTGCAGGCGCGTGGCTACTGGCAAACGGATGCGCAACTGCGCCGCGCCCTGCCACGCATGCTGGTCGCCGCGCTGGCCATGGGGCTGGCGCTGCTGCTGGCGAACCACTATCTGATCACGCACTTCACCCCCGGTGTCTCCACGTGGTGGAAGGTGCTGCTGCTGGCGGGGCTGGTGCTCAGCGGCGCGGCGCTCTACCTTGGCCTGAGCGCCTGGATGGGTATCATCAGCCGCGCCATGCTGCGCCGGGCGCTGCGGCGCGGCCCTGCATCAACCACCTGAACCGGGCGCGGCGGGAAAACGATAACCGCGACAACACGGAGTAATATTCATGCACGGGCGCAAGCCAAAGCCGCTGTATGCCGATCTGCCGTTCGAGCTGTATGTGCTGCCCGTTACCGAGCTGGAGCAGAACTGTTCCATCCTGGTTGATCGCGACAGCCGCGATGCGGTGCTCATCGACCCCGGCGGCGATGTACCGGGCATCTTGCGCGTGCTGGCCACGTTGCGTGCCAAACCGGTGCAGGTCTGGTTGACGCACGGGCATTTCGACCATGTCGGCGGCGCGGCGGAGCTGAAGGAAGCCTTCGGCATTCCCGCCATCGGGCCGCACGAGGCCGATGCCTTCCTGGTTGAGCACGTGGAGGAACAGGGGCGTTTCTTCGGCATGCCAGAACCGGGCCGCAGCATAACGCCTGACAGGTGGCTCGCCCACGGGGAGACGCTGGCGTTCGCCGGAGCGACGTTCGAGGTGCGCCATTGTCCGGGGCATACGCCAGGGCACGTGGCGCTGATCGACGCCGCGCACAACATCGGCTTCGTCGGTGATCTGCTGTTTCAGGGCTCCATTGGCCGCTCCGACCTGCCCGGTGGCGACCGCGATGCGCTGATGCGCTCGCTGCGCGAGCAACTGCTGAGCCTGACGGATGACTTCCGCTTCATTCCCGGCCACGGCATGGCCTCCACCATCGGCGCGGAGCGCACCAGCAACCCCTATCTGACGGACATCGTGTAAAGTGGATTCATGAGCAGGCACCGCAACAAGCAGCCCCTGTCGGAAGAAGACGCCAGACTGTGGCGGCGGCTGCTGCGCGATGTGCAACCCCTGCCCGGCAAGCGCCCGCCGGATCTATCCGACAGCCGCCCGGCGACGGCAAAGTCGATTAAATCGGCAAAACCGGCACAACAGCGCACCGCCGCCACCACTACTGCTGCCGCCAGCACGGCGAAACCCGGCTCCAGCCCCAGCCGTTCCGCGCAGGCAGCCGTGCGTCCGCCCGCGCCGTCGCGAGCGCCATCACACGCCCAGACCCTGCGCCACGGCGGCACGCTGGACAAGCGCACCCGCCAGCGGCTTATCCGTGGCCAGGTACACATCGAGGCACGGTTGGATCTTCATGGCTTCACGGTGGAGGAGGCGCACATGCGCCTGCGCGGTTTCATTGCTGCAGCGCGCCAGCAGGGTCTGCGCACGGTGCTGGTGATCACCGGCAAGGGTGGTGCACGGGCGCTCGCCCGGCATACATTGCATGGTTACGACTACCACCACGCGCCGGAACGCAGCGGACGCATCCGCCAGCAATTGCTTCACTGGCTAACCGAGCCGGACATGGCCGAGCACATCGCCGGCTGGCAGCCAGCGCACCCGAAGCACGGCGGCGGCGGCGCCTTCTACATCCGCCTGCGCCGCCGCAAGAATTGAGTTGCATGTCGGGAAAGGCCGCTGCCTTCACGCCTCCTGCTTCAGCGCATCGGCCAAGGCCTGCAGGAAGTCCAGGCGTTCCTGCAACTTGCGGCGTTCCTCGTCGTTGCGTGCATCTTCCAGGTCTTCCTGCGCCCAGCGGATTTCCTGCTCGATCTGCGCCGGGTTCAGTTGCTCCACGGGAATGGCATATTCCGCCAGCACGCTCATCTCGTCGCCAGCCACCTCCACATAGCCACCGCGCACGAAGAATTTCGTTTCCGTGCCGGAAACCTCAGTGATGCCGAGCACACCCGGGCGCAGGATGGACAACACCGGCGCATGGCCGGGCAACACCTCGAATGCGCCCTCTAGTCCCGGAACCTGCACTGCCTTCACTTGCCGCGAGACCAGCTCTTTTTCCGGGCTGACCAGCTCCAGTTTCAGTGCCTCGGCCATGCTTCAGCCTCCCGTCGGGCAATGGCGCAGCGCCGCCGCGGCGCCCTGTGCGCGCCAGTTCCTCACACCATCTCCGCGGCGAGCTTCTTCGCCTTCTCGATGGCCTCGTCCATGGTGCCGACCATGTAGAACGCGGCCTCCGGCAGGTGGTCGTATTCGCCGGCGCACAGGCCCTTGAAGCCCTTGATGGTGTCTTCCAGGTCGACGAACACACCCGGCTGGCCGGTGAACACCTCCGCCACGAAGAACGGCTGGGAGAGGAAGCGCTCGATCTTGCGCGCCCGCGCCACGATGAGCTTGTCCTCCTCCGACAGTTCATCCATGCCGAGAATGGCGATGATGTCCTGCAGCGCCTTGTAGCGTTGCAGAATGGACTGCACCTCGCGCGCCACCTGATAGTGCTCCTCGCCAATGATGCGCGGGTCAAGCATGCGCGAGGTGGAATCCAGCGGATCCACCGCCGGATAGATGCCCTTCTCGGCAATGGAGCGCGACAGCACCGTGGTGGCGTCCAGGTGCGCGAAGGCCGAGGCCGGGGCCGGGTCGGTCAGGTCGTCCGCCGGCACATAGATGGCCTGCACGGAGGTGATGGAGCCCTTGCGCGTGGTGGTGATGCGCTCCTGCAGCGCGCCCATCTCCGTGGCCAGGGTGGGCTGATAGCCCACCGCGGAAGGAATGCGGCCCAGCAGCGCGGACGCCTCCGAACCGGCCTGGGTGAAGCGGAAGATGTTGTCGATGAAGAACAGCACGTCCTGGCCCTGGTCGCGGAAATATTCGGCGATGGTCAGGCCGGTGAGCGCCACCCGCGCACGTGCGCCTGGCGGCTCGTTCATCTGGCCATAGACCAGCGTCGCCTTCGATCCTGCGCCGCCACCGGGCTTGTTCACGCCCGATTCGATCATCTCGTGATACAGGTCGTTGCCCTCGCGGGTGCGCTCGCCGACGCCGGCAAACACCGAATAGCCGCCGTGCGCCTTCGCGACGTTGTTGATCAGCTCCATGATCAGCACCGTCTTGCCCACGCCGGCACCGCCGAACAGGCCGATCTTGCCGCCCTTCGCATAGGGCGTAAGCAGATCCACCACCTTGATGCCGGTAACGAGGATTTCCGCCTCGGTGGACTGGTCAATGAAAGCCGGGGCCGGCTGGTGAATGGCGCGGCGCTCCTTGGTCTTCAGCTCGGGGCCTTCGTCCACCGCCTCGCCGACGACGTTGAGGATGCGGCCCAGCGTATCTTCACCCACCGGCACGGAGATCGGCGCGCCGGTATCGATAACCTCCTGGCCACGCACCAGTCCCTCGGTGGCGTCCATGGCAATGCAGCGCACGGTGTTTTCGCCCAGCTCCTGCGATACCTCCAACACCAGTCTTTTGCCCTGGTTCTCCGTTTCCAGCGCGTTGAGAATGTCCGGCAGATGGTCGTCGAACTGCACATCCACCACCGGGCCCTTCACCTCCACCACGCGGCCCGTGCGGGCACCGCTGGCGGCCTGCTTCGCCGCTGACTTGCTGGTTGTCTTGGTCTTGGCGCTTGCCTTGGCCATGGTCCTGTCCTCGTCGTTCCTGATGGTGGCGCTGCCCTTACAGGGCCTCCGCGCCGGAAATGATCTCGATAAGCTCCTTGGTGATCTGCGCTTGGCGCTGGCGGTTGTATTGCAGGGTCAGGCTGCGGATCATGTCGCCGGCGTTGCGCGTGGCGTTGTCCATCGCCGTCATGCGCGCGCCCTGCTCGGAGGCGGCGTTCTCCAGCAGCGCGCGGAACACCTGTACCGATACGTTGCGCGGCAGCAAGTCGTTGAGAATTTCTTTCTCGTCCGGCTCGTAGGTGTAGGCTGCCTGGCCAACCTTTTCCGCGGATTCACCAGCCTCTCCCGCATCGATATCAATCTGCGCCGGGATAAGCTGCAAGGCCTGCGGCTTCTGCGAAATCACCGAACGAAACTCCGCATAAAACAACGTGCACACATCAAACGCGCCTTCATCGAACAGGCGGACGAGCCTGTCGGCGATTTCGTGCGCATGGGAAAAGCGCAGCCGTTTCACCTGTTTCAGATCCACAGGCTTGTCGATCATCAGCTCGCCGTAGACCCGCTTGAGCTGATCATGTCCCTTGCGGCCCACGCACAGTATTTTCACCGTCTTGCCCGCCGCGCGCAGCTTTTCCACGTATTCGCTGGCCAGCTTGACGATGTTGGTATTGAAGGCGCCGCACAGGCCGCGCTCGGCGGTGCACACCACCAGCAGATGCACATCATCGCGCCCCGTGCCGGCGAGAAACGGCGACACACCTTCCGCGTCCTTCAGCCGCGCCGCCAGCCGGGCGATGACCGCATTCATGCGCTCCGAGTAGGGGCGCGCACTTTCCGCCGCTTCCTGCGCATGGCGCAACTTGGCGGCGGCGACCATCTGCATCGCCTTGGTGATTTTCTGCGTCGCCTTCACCGAATCGATTCGGTTGCGCAGATCCTTCAGGCTAGGCATGCGGCCCGTGTCCCCTGTTTGCTCGTCTCACTCACGCCTGGCACGGCATTGCCCGG
>JAJRRZ010000042.1 GCA_024279045.1 Alphaproteobacteria bacterium | reverse complement strand
TTGTGCGCGGTTCTGCTCATTGATACCGTTCAATGGCATATCCCCGGCGCCGCGCGCAAGAGGCTGTGAAAACACCACCCCGGCCAGACAGGCAAAACCCCCTGCCACACGGGGCAGGGGGCTTGCTGATCGATTTGCCGATGAGCGGGACGGCTTACTCCACCACGATGCGCGGCATGGAGCGCTTGCCCACCTCGCCGGTCTGCAGCTTCTGCCACACGTTCTTCGCCATCTTGCGATAGGCCTCCGAGTGCGGGCTGTCCGGCTCCGTGGCGACAATGGGCCGGCCCGAGTCGGAGCGCTCGCGCAGTTCCGGATCCAGCGGGATTTCGCCCAGGAACGGCACGCCCATCTTCTCCGCCTCCTGCCGTGCTCCGCCATGGCCGAAGATCTCGTGGCGCGTGTCGCAGTTCGGGCAGATGAAGTAGCTCATGTTCTCCACGATTCCAAGGATCGGCACATTCACCCGCTTGAACATGTTCAGGCCCTTGCGTGCATCGATCAGCGCCAGATCCTGCGGCGTGGAGACGATCACCGAGCCGGAAAGCGGCACCTGCTGCGCCATGGTGAGCTGCGCATCACCGGTGCCCGGCGGCATGTCCACCACCATCACGTCCAGGTCGCCCCAGGTGATCTCGTGCATCATCTGCTGCAGCGCCGACATCACCATCGGCCCGCGCCAGATCACCGGCGTGGCCTCGTCCACCACGAAACCGATGGACATCGCCTTCAGCCCGTAGGCCTCCAGCGCCATCAGCTTGTCGGGGTTTTCCGGATCGGGCTGCGGCTCCTGCTTCAGGCCCAGCAGCTTCGGCAGCGACGGGCCGTAGATGTCGGCATCCAGAATGCCCACCCGCAGGCCCAGGTCGGACAGCGCCAGCGCCAGGTTGATGGCGGTGGTGGACTTGCCCACGCCGCCCTTGCCGGAAGCCACGGCGATGATGTGCGAAACACCCGGAATGCCCGGCGCCTGCGAGCTGGTCGGCTTGGGCTGCTTGCGCGCGCGGCCCTGCTGCTCGCCGCCGCCTTCCTTCTTCTCCGCGGTCAGCGCCACCATCACCTTTTCCACGCCGTCCATGGCCTTCACGGCCTCTTCCGCCGCCTTGCGCACCGGCTCGAAGCTGGCCGCCTGGTCAGGGTCCACCTGCAGCGCGAACATCACGTTCCTGCCGGCGATGACGATTTCGGAGACCATGCCGGCGGAAACGATATCCACATCGCCCCCCGGCGCCTTCACGCTCTTCAGCGTTTCCAGAATGCTTTCCTTGCTCAGCTCGCTCATTGTCCTACCCGGAACTCCCGAAAATGGTTCAACTGCTTCGTGCCGTTTGATCCTGCCGTTGGCCAGAGCGCACAACCCTCCACCCGGCGTCTTTCCCGGCCAGCGGCATATGGCCAGTTGCCTGCTTATCACAGCTTCATGCCGTTCAACAGGGGGTCATTCCCGCACTTCGCCGGCCTGGTTCAGCGCTTCCGCCGGGTTCTGGCTGATCTGCCAGCGCCCACCGATCTCCTGCGTGATGTCGAAGGCCGCCTCCATCACCAGCGCCGCCAGTTGCTGCAGCCGCGCATCGGTAATGCGCGCCGTTGGCCCGGAAACGGAAACACCGGCAATGGCCTCGGCATTCTCGTCGAAAATCACCGATGCCACGCAACGCAGGCCCACCGCCGTTTCCTCGTCGTCCAGCGCATATCCCTGCTGGCGGATCTTATCCAGCTCCTCGCGCAATTGCGCCTCGTCGGTGATGGTGCGCATGGTCAACTGGCGCGGATCCCAGCACTGGAATATCTGCTCGCGCACGTGCTCCGGCGCAAAGGCCAGCAGCGCCTTGCCGATGCCGGAAGCATGCACATAAGCGCGCCCGCCCGGCCCGGTGATGGTGCGCATCATCTTCTTCGTTTCCACCTGCGCCAGGTAGATCACCTCGCAGCGATCGAGAATGCCCAGGTTCACCGTCTCGCCCGCCGCCAGCATCAGCCTGCGCATCACGGGCCGGGCAATCTGCACCAGGTCGCGCGAGCGGATGAAGGCTGAGCCCACCTGAAACGCCTGCACGCCAATCATCCAGGCGGAGCGCTCGTTGTCGAAGCGCACGTAGCGCTCGTTCTGCAGGGTGGTCAGCAGCCGGTGGGCGGTGGAGTTGGGCAGCCCCACCTCGCGCGCCAATTCCGACAGCGACATGCCCTGCGGCTGATAGGCCAGCGCATTGAGCAGCTTCAGCGCCCGCGACAGCGACTGCACCTGCCCGGAGGAGCGCAGCACCTCCTTCGACGGCACGCGCACATCCTGCCGCTGAATGCCGCAGGGAGTTACATTCTTGCCATTCATCAGCATTTCATTCATGGCTGTTGTCCATCGCCTGGAAGGATTCCACATCGCGCAAGATGGAGGCGCGTTCTGGAATATCCTATTTCCGACCTTTTTACTCGGTTTTTAGAACGAGTCAAGAGATCATTCGCAATTCCGCGTTACCTTGTGGATGATGCCGGCCACTCTCTTCAGGCCCGCTACGCTACCCGGCCACCTTGCATGCAATTTCTGGATGGCCGGGAGGGGAAGCGGGCCGGTGCCGCGCGCATCAGTGCAAGAACCAGGGAAGCCCCGCGTTCCCGTCCAACCACTTGCGCACACTATCGGGTAGTTGGGCGGGGGCGCGGAGCGGTGGGCGGTCGCGCTTCAGCGCAAAAAAACAAAGCCCTCTCCGCCACCCGACCACCTTACGGATAATATTTGGGTGGTTGGGCGGGGGCGCGGGGCGGTGGGCGGTCGCGCTTCAGCGCAAAAGAAAGGTCCGCTCCTCAAGAGCTTCAAGAATGTAATCCGGAGACAAATCTTGCCTGTCATCACCACCATCATCTTCGACCTTGACGGCACGCTGGTGGACACCGCGCCGGATCTCATCGCCGTGGCCGATGCCATGCTGGCGGAGATGGGCGCCGGGCCACTGGATGTGGAGCAGGGGCGGCTGGCGGCGGGGCAGGGCGCGCGCGCCCTGCTCACACTGGGGCTGAAGGCGGCGCACAGACCGTTGCCGGCAGAAGATGAATGGCCCGCCCTGGTGGAGGAGTTCATCGCCCGTTACCAGCCACGCATGACGGTCTTGTCGCGCCCCTTCGAGGGAATTGCCACGTTGCTGGAGTCATTGGCGGCACATGGCGTGGCCATGAGCGTGTGCACCAACAAGCGCGAGGACCTGGCGGTGGAACTGTTGACGGCCTGTGGCTTGGCGGGCTGTTTCAGCGGCATCGTCGGCGGCGACACCCTGCCGGAGAAAAAGCCCCATCCCGCGCCGGTGCGCCACGCCGCTGCGCTGACCGGACAGACAGCGGAAGCGGCGCTGATGCTGGGCGACTCCCACGCCGACATCGCCGCCGCACAAGCCGCCGGCAGCCTGCCGGTGCTGGCCGCCTGGGGCTACGTGCGCGAGCCACTGCACGCATATGGCGCCACGCACATCTGCCATCACCCGGCGGAGCTTGAATCAGTGCTGCGCAATCTGTCCACAAATGGCTGAAACGTGGATGAATCATGGACGAGCCACTGCACGGCCTTGTCGTGCGGAATCAGTCAGCGTGAACTATTCACAAGGCAATGTATGAACAGGAAAAATACGCAACTTGATGCAGCGGAAATTGCAAGGCTTTGCGTCGTAATGACGCAAAGCCTTGCAATTTTCCTCAGGCAAAAATGTTGTTGTGCCGGCGCAGCGCCGCCGCAAGCCGGCACAACGCATCATTTTTCCTGAAGAAAAGTATTTGTGGCCGACACCGTCGGCCACAAAACTTTTCTTCACGATC
>JAJRRZ010000041.1 GCA_024279045.1 Alphaproteobacteria bacterium | reverse complement strand
GCGCGCATCGAGCAGCTGTTCGGGAAAATCAAACGGTTCAAGAGAATTGCCCTGCGCTGCGAGAAAACAGCTGCCAATTTCGCATCAATGCTTGCCCTCGTCTGCGCCTTCATCTGGATAAAATTCGTCCACAGAGCCTAACCCGCTGCAGACTTGCTGTTGCTGTCCTTGTCGGATGCCTCGCCATCCTGTCCGGAGGTATTTTCGGCATTGTCCGCATGGCCTGCGCCGTTTGCCTGATTCCGAGGTGCCTTGCGCTGGCTGCCTGCCTCTGCGGCAGAGGCTGTTTTGCCATTCTGGCGTTTGCGCTGCAGCACCCGTGCCAGCGGCATGGCCTCCGGCCCGGCCTTGCCCGGCATGGGTGGGGCCACCGCGTCGTTCAGCAGAATGTGGCTCAGCGCCGCCAGCCGTCCGGCGAAGGGGGCCACTCGCCGTGCTTCCGTCATGGCTTGCAGGATGCTGGCCGAATCCAGTGGCCGCGCCAGCAGGAAGCCCTGCGCCATGTCGCATCCCAGTTGCTCCAGCATCTGCAGTTGCCAGGGTTCCTCAACGCCTTCGGCCACCACCCGCATGGAAAGCCCGTGCGCCAGTTCCACCACCGCGGCGATGATGCCCCGGCTGGCCGGCGAATCATCGGCCAGGAAGCCGCGATCGATCTTCAGCGCGTCGAATGGCAGCGCCTTCAGCCGCGACAGCGACGAATGCCCGGTGCCGAAATCGTCGCAGAACACGCCCACGCCGAGTTCCGCCAACTGCCGCAGCGTCGTTCGCGCCATGGCCGGATCCTGCAGCAGCAGGTGCTCCGTTACCTCAAGTTTCAACCCCGCCGGGTCGGCATTTTCCCGCGCCAGCAACTCGCCGATTTCCTGGGCCAGTGCAGCATCCAGCAGGTCGGAGGAGGCCACGTTCACCGCGATGTAGAACGGATAATCCGTGCGGAAGGCTCGCTGCCAGATGCCAAGCTGGCGGACGGATTCGCGCAGCACCAGCTGGCCGATCTCGCGCATCAGGCCGATTTCCTCCGCCAGCCCCAGAAATTCTTCCGGACCGATCAGCCCACGCTGCGGGTGGCGCCAGCGCAACAATGCCTCGAAGCCCGCCAGCAGCCGCCCGTTGAGCCACGCCACGGGTTGGTAATGTACCTCCAGCTCACCCATCTTCAGCGCCCGGCGCAAATCCTGCTCCAGCTTCGCCAGCCTTGCGTGTTCGCCGTGCATGTCCGGCGTGTAGAAGGCTTCGTGGCCAGGGCCGTCGCGCCGCGCCTCGAACAGCGCCAGTTCCGCCGCGCGGATGATCTCGCGGGGCGACAGCATCATCGCCGCCACCAGGTCCACCACGCCGATGGACACCGAAACCGGCGTTTCGCGCCCGTCCAGATCCATCGGCTCGGCCAGCGCCGCACGCAGGCGCTGGATGAACGACAGCGGCGTGCCGTGCGCCTCTGCATCGATGATCAGCCCGAACTGATCCGCCGGCAGCCGCGCCAGGGTATCGCCATCTCGCAACAGCGCCTGCAGCCGCCGCGCGGTTTCGATCAGCAGCAGATCGCCCGCCGCGATTCCGAGAGTGTCCAGAATGGTGCGGAAGCGATCCACATCGACGATCAGCATGCACGGCAACCCCTTGCCATGCCGTGCCCGTGCCAGGGCGCTGTCCAGCCTGTCCAGCAACAGCGCCTGTCCGGGCAGGCCAGTCAGCGGGTCATGCAATGGCGCTGCGCCGTCTTCCGATGCGCTCGCCTCGCTTGCCACCGAGGTGGGCAAGGAGGCGTTTTCCAGCAGCAGGCCATGCACCACATGCGCTGCATTTCCTCCACCGCCCAGCACCCGTGCCCGCAGCAGAAATTGCCGCCACACACCGGCACCATCAGCCAACCGTAACTCCATTTCCACCGGCTCGTCAAGAGACGCGGCGCGCAGTGCCGCCTGCAGCAACGGCCTGTCCTCCGGGTGCACGATGGTCAGGAAGTGTTCCATGCCGTCGAGAACTTCCGGCGGCATGCGCAGTTTTTCCGCCAGTGCTGCCGGCAGGCGCAGCGTGGCCCTGCGCGGATCGTAGCGCACGGGCAAGGCCTCCGCTCCGGCCAGCGCCAGCGGCAGGCCTGCATTGGCGGGTTCGCGCACGCCTTCGCGCATTGCCGCGGCCAGCATCATCACCGCCAGCAGCGACACTCCTGCCGCCGTCAGCAGCACCGCATTCGCCGAGGTGATGGTGAACAGATTCCACGCCAGCAGCACCCCCAGCACCGACCACAACACCAGCCCGCCCAGCGCCACATGCGCAGCAGCATTGCGGGCGCGGCCAGCCAGGGCCGGGTGCAGCAGCGCCGCCAGTCCGCCAACCGCCGCCAACAGCATCGCCACCCGTGTGAAGGGCAGCAGCGTCTCGGCGAAGAATGGCGACAACACCACCAGCGCCATTGCCAACCCCGCCGTCACCATCAGTGCCGCGCGCCCCGCCCGACCGTCGGGCATGCCCAGCCAGCCTGTCAGCCACCATCCGGCGCCAGCCAGCATCATTGCCTCGGCCAGCGCCGCCAGCCGCACCAGTTCCGCCGTGGCCAGCCGCAGTTGCGGCACGATGGACAGCGCTCCCGTGTAGGCCAGCACGAACAGCATCGCTCCGGCGGCAAACAGCATCGCGCCACCACGCATCCCGCTCCAGCCTCCCCAGCCGGACAGGACCAGTGCCGCCATCATGGCCATGATGGCGCCCACCAGAATGCCCGCGCTCAGGAAATGCGGCAGCATTTCCACGATGGGCGGGGGCGTTGCCGCGGGCCGGGAGTTGGTGGTGGCAGCCGCGGTGCCGTTCTGCACATTTGCCGCTGGTGAAGAAGCAGGCACAGCCATCTGCGCACCACCGGCATCTTCCGCTGTCTGCGCAGGCCTGGCTGGTGATGCGCCGGCAGCCTGTTGCGCCTGACCGTCAGCCATGCCACCGTCCCCGGGTGCCGGCAGTGGCGCTGTTGGCAATTCCATCCGTGATGCCGGATCAGGCGCCGGCACTGCCTCCGGGGCCTGCGGCGCAAGGGTGGAGGGCATGGCTTCATCCGGCGCGCCCACATCGGCGGATTTCCCGTCAGTATCGGGCTTTGCCGCATCGCCCATCGCTGGCTGCAGGGAAATCGGCAGATCCCCCTTGGCGGCGGGAGCCTGTGCCAGACTCTGCGCCGTGGCTGCTGCGAGCAGCCACGCCACGCTCAGCATCAGCGCCAGCAACCACTTGCACTGCCTGCCCCGTTGAAATGGTGCATGACTGCCCGGCCTGTTGCCGGATCCGGAAATATGCAAGCCCCCTTGGATCATGCCGGATATCATAAAGCCTCATGCGGTCTTGGCCAGTATTGGCAAGAAAGTTTTCACAGGCAAGGACCCCCCTCCTTTTGGAGTTATCAGGCCTGGGGTCAGGACCCATGAAGAGATATGCCAGATGTGGCGTTCAGGCGAAATATCAACGTTCTTGCGCCCGCTGGTAATACCCGAAGGTATTTCCAGGGGTGCAAGGGCGCCGAGATGAAGCATGAACGCCACAGATGACATGAAAATTCATGGGGCCTGAGCCTGGAGGGGCAGACATGGCACATCTTGCGCAAAGGCCGCGCAAATTCGTGAAAATCAAATT
Source organism: Alphaproteobacteria bacterium (assembly GCA_024279045.1). Taxonomy (GTDB): domain Bacteria; phylum Pseudomonadota; class Alphaproteobacteria; order Rhizobiales; family Aestuariivirgaceae; genus Thermopetrobacter. The sequence continues at coordinate 2,915 of JAJRRZ010000041.1, read as the reverse complement.
CGCGAAATCAAAGCAGCTCCTGGCGCACGTGCCGGGGGCTGGCGCTGCTGCCTGCATTCAGCCCGTGCCGCCCACCGTCAGCGCATCGATTCGCAACGTCGGCTGGCCAACGCCCACCGGCACGCCCTGGCCCGCCTTGCCGCAGGTGCCGATGCCGCTGTCCAGTTGCAGGTCATTGCCCACCATGCGCACGCGCGTCATGGCGTCCTTGCCGTTGCCGATGAGCGTGGCATCCTTTGCCGGCGCGGTGATGCGCCCGTCCTCGATGAGATAGGCCTCCGTGCAGGTGAACACGAAATTGCCCGACGTGATGTCCACCTGCCCGCCACCGAAGGACACCGCATACAGCCCCTTCTTCACCGAGCGGATGATCTCCTCCGGGTCGTGTTCGCCGGCCTGCATGAAGGTATTGGTCATGCGTGGCATGGGGGCGTGCGCGTGCGATTCTCGCCTGCCGTTGCCGGTGGGAGCCATGCCCATCAGCCGCGCGTTCATCCGGTCCTGCATGTAGCCTTTCAGGATGCCGTCCTCGATCAGCACGGTGGCCTCTGTCGGCGTGCCCTCGTCGTCGATGCTCAGCGAGCCGCGCCGCAACGGGATGGATCCGTCATCGATCACCGTAACCCCCTTCGCCGCCACCCGCTCGCCGACAAGCCCGGCAAAGGCCGAGGTGCCCTTGCGGTTGAAGTCGCCCTCCAGCCCGTGGCCCACCGCCTCGTGCAGCAGAATGCCCGGCCAGCCCGGCCCCAGCACCACGTCCATCTCGCCCGCCGGCGCCGGGCGCGCATCCAGCGCCACCAGCGATTGCCGCAGCGCCTCCTTCACCGCCGCCTGCCACTGCTCTTCCGACAGGTAGTCGCCCATGTGCCCGCGCCCGCCCAGGCCATGAAAGCCGTTGCCGCGCTTTTCGCCGTCTTCGGTGATGATGGACACATCCAGCCGCGTCAGCGGGCGAAAGTCGGTGCGCACCTCGCCGTCGGCGCGGACGATGGCCACCGCCTGCCACGAGCTGGAAAGATTTACCGACACCTGCCGCACCTTTACCTCCAGCGAGCGTGCGAAGGCGTCGATCTTCTCCAGCAGCGCCACCTTTTCCGTGAACGGCAGTGCGCCGGTGGGGTCATCGTCGGGATACAGCGCCTGGTTGGTGCCACGCGGCGGCTGCGCCAGAACACCGTCATATCCATCGCGCACCGCCTGCACGGTTTCCGCCGCGCGCTGCAGCGCCTGCTCGCTCACTTCCGATGAATGGGCAAAGCCGGTGCGCTCCTCCGCCACCGCCCGCAGGCCGAACCCGGCGCGCTCGTCATGGCTGGCCGACTTCAGCACGCCATCATCCCATTGCAGTGCTTCGGAGCGCGACACTTCCAGAAACAGCTCACCATCATCGCACCCCGCCAGCGCCTGTTCGGTGATGCGCTGGGCCGTCTCGCGCGTCAGTCCCGTGCTGGAAAAAATGAATTCCGGCGATGCTGCTGCCTTGCTCATGTCGATTTCTCCATGCCATGCTGTCCCGCGGGGTCAGACTGTCCCATGGGCGGGAGAGCGGATTCGTCAGAAGAATATGGAGCCGATCATGCGTCTGGACAATGCAAAATCCGTTCATCTGGCGGGATGGGCGTTGCAGGCCACGCTGGGTGTGCTGCTGGCAATGCTGTTGCTGACCGCCCCGGGCCTCGCAAAAGACCGCGCAGCCTTCTGTACCCAGCAATACGATCCCGTGTGTGCCAGGGTGGATACGGGCATACGATGTGTCAGGGCGCCATGTCCTGGCGTTTTGGAGGATCGCACCTATGCCAATGCCTGCTTTGCCCGCGCCGCTGGCGCCCGCATTCTTTACAAGGGCGTCTGCAAGCCTGCTGCAAGGGATGTACGGGGAAGGAATAAAGCTGGCTGCAACGATACCGACCCCGCCCGCGACCCCACCTGCAGGAGCTGGACCGACGGCTGCAACATCTGCCGCCGCGCCCGCCCTGGCGCACCTGCCGCATGCACGAAGATGGCCTGTGCAAAGAAAGGCCCCGCCCGCTGCCTTACCCGTTTCGGGCGGAAACACTGAGCGGCACAACGGCACGTCTCTTGCATTTCATGGATTTGCCATTGCGTCGTGTGCATTTATGACGCAAAAGAATCACCACATCCCCGGCACGCATGCCGAGGGTGTGGCAAGTTGATTCGCCAAACCGGCACAACCCAACCCAGAGCAGGAGCAGCATGGCCAAGGAAGAAGCACTGGAATTCGAAGGCGTGGTAACCGAACTGCTGCCCAATGCCACCTTCCGCGTGAAGCTGGACAATGGGCACGAGATCCTCGCTCACACATCGGGCCGCATGCGCAAGAACCGCATCCGCGTGCTGGCGGGTGATCGCGTGCTGGTGGAAATGACGCCCTATGACCTTACCAAGGGCCGCATCACCTATCGCTTCAAGTAAGACGCTCGACAACACGGGGGCGTCATCCATGAACCAGCCGCAGAACACCGCATCCGCCGCGCCCACCGAGGCCACCGGGGAGGCCGCGCCCGATTCCGATGCGCCGGTGTTCATTCTCGCCAGCGCTTCGCCGCGTCGCGTGGCGTTGCTGGAGCAGGTGGGGCTGAAGCCCGATCTGCTCACCCCGGTGGACATCGACGAAACACCCCGCCGCCGCGAAACCCCGCGCGACTACGTGCGCCGCATGGCGTTCGAGAAGATCGAGGCCGCCAGGCAGCTGCCGCAGGTAAAGGAGGTCTTGGCTCCGCGCTACCTGCTCACCGCCGACACGGTGGTCGCCATGGGGCGGCGCATCCTGTCCAAGGTGGAAGAGCCGGAAGACGCCCGCGAGCATCTCAAGCTGCTGTCGGGGCGTTCGCACCGCGTGCTTACCGCCATCTGCCTGCTCACCCCGCGCGGCACGTTGCGCAAGCGCCTGGTGG
>JAJRRZ010000040.1 GCA_024279045.1 Alphaproteobacteria bacterium | reverse complement strand
GGTAACGGACTATTTCGTAGAAATACGTGTTTCTCTCCTTGTCTTGGCGTCCACGCCCGACAAAACTGATCAACCGGGTGGTCATTGCAGTTTCTCCAGATTGGAGAGTTCAACCTCGTATTCCTCGCCATAGAAATCCACCACCGCCATGTCGCCTGAAATGGATTTCACAATGCCATCCATATTGGCTTCGGTATCGCGCACCTTGTCGCCTACTCGGATAGTCTTGCGTTGCTGCTCCATGGCACGGATGGCTTCCATGTTTTGCAGCACGCCGTAGCCCACGGCTGTCTTGGCGCCGAAGCCGCCCCATTCGAAGGCGTGGTTGAAGGCAGCCTTGATCAGCTCGCGCCAGACCTCGCCCTGCAGGCTCTCGGGCAGGCGGTGCTCACCGGGGCAGGTGATATGGAAGGTGAATGTTGCGCCCGGCGCCACCACGAGGAAGGGGTTGGGCTTCGGCTGGCCAGCATCGTGTGGGGATTCATCGCCCTGATAGTAATGGCCGAAGTGCGGGGTGAGGATGTCGATGCCCAGAAGATCCTTGCGTTGCTGCTCTGAATCATTTCGCCAGATGATCACATCCCAGAAGGAGAGGGCGCCCATGAAGTGCTTTTCGGATTTGTCAAGATTGGTGATCGCCTTGTTTTCCTTGTTCATTATTTTCAGCAATTCCTGCGCTTCTTCATCCTTCTTTTCCTTCTCTAGAAATTCCTCTTCGAAAAGCGTATCGCTCTCATAGCCGAACAACCACATGACACGGGCAAACGTCCAGCCACAGGTGCCTTCCGGGTTGAGGCCGGCGGCCAGCTCTTCCGCGGCGCGGCGGATGACGCCCTTCACACCGGAGCCCGCCAAATACGGCAGGCCATAGGGCGAGAGGAAAGCGAAACCGTTTTCCACCGCATGCTCCTCGCCCATGCCGGTAACGAAGGGAGAGGTGGACTTCGCCTCGATGCGCACCGCATCGGCAACATCTGCAAGGGCATACTGACTAGCGAGCAACTGCTTCACCAATTGCGGATCACCTTGCGCATTCACTACCTTTTGCAGAGCTGGAAGCTTGGCCTCCTTGCTTGCCTTCTCCCAAGACCGTTCGTTCCAATACTTAAAATACAGGGAAAAGGCATGGCCCGGCATTGTTTCGCGCAAATGCCTGTCAGCATTGTCGCTGACATGTCTGGGAGCAGCTATGTGGCTCATGAATCCGTCTCCCATTTAGCTTCTGAGACTTTTCATGGCATCAGCCTGCTGCTTCATCCATTTGAGCAGCTCCATGGCTTCCTGCGATTTTTCACGAAATTTCATGGTGCTGGTGCCATGCAGGAACTGCATCATGCGCTCATACAACTTCCTTTGCGTATCCAGCGGCAGATTGGCACAGGCCACTTGCATGGCTCTGGAAGGATCTGCCAGCCAGGCCAGAACAAAAAGCACCAACAAGCGATAACGCTTTTCCTTTTCGGGCTTTTCGTCATCCAGCTTGGAACGACAAAAGGCCAGGAACTGCATCAGACCGTTGTTCATCACCAAGGCAGGAGCCGACTTAACCAATGCCACGAACTTGTCATAGTCGGAGCCCTCTAGTTGCTCGCTGGCATGGCGCACACACTCCCAAGCATAGGCGGCGCGTTTCTGATCCAAGCTGATGGTCTGTTGTGCGGGCATGGTCTCCTCCCTCATTTGCCGGCCTGCTCGGCATTGCCGGCCTGCTTGGTATTGCCGGCCTGCACGGGATTGACCACCATCAGGCCGCGGCCCGTTGTGGCATCACCCCCCACCTGCATCGGCGCGCCATGCAGCAGCGACAGGGCCTCCTCCAGCACCTTTTGCGCTGACATGTCCACGCCTTCCTTGCGGCTGGGGCTGGCCATGAGCAGCGAGGCCATGATGGTCTCCGGCGGCAGGTTTTCGGTGTAGAACAGGCCGCCGTCATCAGCCGTGCCGGTCTCATTGTTGATGCGCACATGTGGCTCCACGGCGGTGGAAAAGCGCACGAAATGCCCGAAATCCTCATCGCGCACCAACACCAGACGCTGCCGGATCAGGTCGCGGAAAGGCACATGGGTTTCATGTTCCGGCAAGACATTCTTCGCCAGCCAGTCGGCCACCTTCTTCAGCTTGTCCTGTTCTTCCTGCTGAATGCCATACGCAAAGGCTTCGAGAATGAGCTTGTCTTTGGAAGCGAGATCATTGGAAAGAATCACAGCTTTGTCCGTTCCCGGCTGACCAGGCACCTCCCAGTCTGTCTTCACATCGGCCATTTCCGCCAGGCGCTTCAGCCGTGCCAGCGCCGTGGGGCAGGTGACCCACACGAAGGCCGCCTTCAGCGCGCGCACGGGAAAGGCCACGATCTGCGCATCGGATACCGACAGGGCGCCGGCATAGGCATCGGCATTGCCCGACTCGGGGCCGAAGACGGCATGTTCGTCATCTTCTGGCATCTTGCCGGCTGCCCGTTCACGCAGTGCGCCCTTCAGGCCGGAGCCGGCCAATACGGGGTGGGCCGTGTGCACCTCGCGCTGAATGGGGTTGTCGATCAATCCGCCCACCGCCGTGCCCACGCCCATGTGCACGGGGGCCACGGCATACCAGAACAGCAAGCTGCTTGCCTGAAACATCTCTTCCGCTCCCTCAGTTGACCTTGTTCACTGGCGCGCCGATGAGGCAGTTGTTGAAGCCTTCCGCACGGCGCTGTTTGCCCAGTGTCTCGATGTCGTCATCCGCCATGGCCGCCCACAGGCCTTCCGCCAGCAGGCGCTGCAGGCCACCTTCGATGTCGCCTTGCAGTTCTTCCAGCCAGTAGACCGCACCCGTGGGCACGCTGCGCTGTGCTGCCTTCGGCTCCCACCTGGCCAGATCCCAGCCGGAAACGGTGCGCCCACGCGGCACGGCAGCGGCCACCACCCTGCCTTTCAGCGAACCATCCGGCAGTTGCCAGTTGCCCTGTTCATCCATGCCCGGCAGCCGCCAGCCATCCACAAACAGCCCCGGCGTGGTCAGCATGATGCGGCAGGCCTTTGCCCGCTCGATCGCCCCCCAATCCGGCGCTGGCGGCTGCCAGTCGGCAGGTTGCAGGCGCGCTGCCCGGCCATCACCACCCAGCCGCAGCAGGCCGCCGTCTGCCTGCAGGGCATCTTGCGCAAGCCCGCTGATGCCCACCAGAAAACCGCCGCACTGCGGCTGCGTCGCAAGGCCTTGCACAAAGGCCACCGTTTCGGTGGTGTAGATCTGTCCTTCGGCAGCGGTGCGGGTGTCGGGATCACGGGCAATGCCCAGCCGCGAATCCAGCTTCCACAGCTCTTCGGACGGCTTGGCGAAATGCTTGTCCACATCGAGCAGCTCGCCCCGCACCCATGCCTCGATGCCTGCCGTGTTGAGCCAATAGCTGCCTTCCGGCTTGGCCCTGGTATCGGTCTTCAGCAACGCCACCTGCGACAGTGGCGCGCTGCCCGCCACGCCTTCGGGCAGGGAAACGGGCTGCAGATGATGCAACTGCAGCTTTTGCCTTTCCTTGTCCTTGAGAATGACCACATCTTCCGGCTTCGGCAGCAGGGGCTGCGCTGTGCCGTCATCCACGCGCGCCGGCGAAAACCACGTGATGCGGAAATCGCCCGGATTGTCATACGTTCCAAGCGCCTGCTGCACTTCATTGGAATACAGGGCGGTATCGCCGCATTTGAAGGCTTGGAAATCAGCGCCGCAGGCTGTCAGCACATGGGAGCGGATGGCGCCAGAGGCCATGGAGGGCCAGGGCGGCATTAGCGCCTCACCATGATCGCCGGGGCTGCCGAACAGCCGGTTGCCCCGCAGATAGAGCACATCCACAGGCTCAATGAAGCAGGTGATGCTCATGCCGCAGCCTCCTCTGCCGTGCCCGCGCTGCCGGGCGTTTCGTCGGTGTCCGTTTCTTCGCGGTTGCGCCGTCCCAGAAACTCGGCCACGCCCAGAAACTCGCGCAAGGTATGCAGCGGGTCGTCATGAGCGTCATCACACACCCAGGCGGCAATGTCGGTGGCCAGTTGCGTAAGCACGTCCTTCTCGCCATGCGGCTGTTTCTGCTGCAGGAACTGATGCACGAGCATGCTCTTGAGCATCTCGTTCCAGGCATCTGGCGCAAGGCCGGAAAGCTTGCGGGGGGGCAGCTTCTCCAGCCGCTGGAAGACGTGATAGGGCGCGCGGCGCGACAGGTGGTTGGCGCGCATTTCCCAGCTCAGGCGCGCCAGCAGGCCGGGCATGGTGAGGAGGAAGGGTTGCTCCTCCTCCACCTCCTGGCGGTTGCTGGCCACGGTGAAAGTCGGCCATTTCCCGGTGATGCGCGCAATATTGCCGGCACGTTTCATGACGGTGATGGACAGTGCGTTGCGCCCGCCATCCTTGGCGCGCTTCTCGGCCTTGCGTGCTTCGGCCAGCACGCGGGAAAGCGGTGTCATGGCATGGGCAATCACCAGCCCGGCAGAGGCCGTGGCCGTCGGCCCCATGGTGAGCAGCAGTTTCTCATTGTATTTCACATAGCCGTTCTTCGCCTTGAACCGCTGCTTAAACTCTTCCGGCAGCAAGCTCTTCGCCTCTTTCGGCACATGGCCACTGTAGAGGAAGCGCAGGGCGGTGGCGGCCTTCAGCGCGTCTTCCACCGTCAGCAGCGCCAGCACGTCATCACCGCCGGCATAGATGAGCTTGCCGTTGCACAGCTCCTCCACCACCACCCGCGCCAGATGCAGCGAGAAATTGTTCAGCGCCGTGGAGATGCTCACATGCCGCGCCGGCGAGGGCGGACGATGGGCGTCGAGATACTCTTTGACCTCGCCATTGCCTTGCGCGGTAACTTCCTCCGCCTTCCTGCGGATGTCGGGGTGGAAGGCATCGGCAAACTTCAGCGCATGTTTCTTATCGCCGGAAAGCCATGCCCCCATGTTGTCGCCGTCCATCAACAGCACGGCGTAATAGCGCTCATGCCCCTGCAAGCCGATGTCCTGCAAAAATGCATCCAGCGTGTCTCGATTTTCCGTATTGCGCAGGTCATCGATGTATGACGGAATCTGCTTGACGAGTTCGGTGAGATCGTCCTTGCCAATCCGGTACAGCTTGTTCATCAGCAGGCGCGGCAGGGCCGAGGTCTCGGCCTTGGTGAAAGCGGCATGCCTTTCTGCCGCTTTGATGATCTTGTCAGGATTTTGCTCGATCAATGCCGCCAGGTCATCCGCCATGGCCAGCACGTGCGTGGACACCACGAAGCGCCGCGAGAAGTTGCCATCCTTCACGCGCTTCTTCACCGTTTCGTCGCGGAAGATACCCGGCCACAGGCGCTTGGAGGCGCAGATGGCGCACAGGTGCTCGCCCTTCTTCGCCCAAGAGGGCTTGTCGATGGCCATCCACAAGGTGGGCTGGCCCTTGCGGGCGTTTTCCTCCCGCTGACGGGCGGTCCACTGCAATTGCGCCGGATCCAGGGTCAGCCACTCGCGTTCACCACACAGGGAGCAGCGATAGCCTTTCTCCTCCGTCTGGCCAAAGGGACGCAGGGTCTTCACCGCACCATGCGCCTTGCTCACGGCCTCGTGCGCAGCAGGGTAGAGCACGCCGGGGTTGGGAGCATACTCGAAGATGTCGGCCTCGATCTTTTGTGCCAGCCGCTTGAACCCGTCATGGCTGAAGATGCCCGGCTCTTCCTGCTTGTCGGAGAAGGTTGACAGGATTTTCAGTAGACGATCCTTTGCCTTGCCGTAATCTTCGCCCTTTCTTGCCCACGGTGCGACCGCCCAATAGACCTCCGGAAAATCGGCAAGCTGGCGCTTGAGCTGCTTGCAGGCATGAACTGAAGGATCTAGTTCCAGCCCCTTTGTTTTCAGTAGTTTCTTCAGCATCTTTTCCGCCACGTCCGAGCGCATGAACGTGCGGGCGCATTCGGCGGCTTCTTGCGCCAGTGTCTTGGCCTGATCGCGCGGCACGATGGCCAGGAACAGGTTGGGCAGGGCAGCCATGAACAGCGGGTTGAAGTCCGTGCGCATGCTGCGCCATTCCTCGCCGTCGAACATCTCTTCCCGCAGCTCCTGCCGGATGAGCCACAGATCCACCTGTGGCACGCCGCGCAGATGCGGGAAGATGACGGCATCAGGCCCCAGCCTCTCCAGCACCGGTTCCATGGCCGCCATGGTCAGGCTGGAGAGCAGGTGCGAACCGGCCCACAGATCGGAGGTGGAGCGCGCCTGTGCGATGAACTCCTGCACCGGCCCCAGCGAGACCATCAGCAGCGCCACTTCGCCATTGGCATCGCCGGCCATGGCGCCGGCCAGCGCCGAGGCCAGATCCAGATGCGCCCAGATGGCATGATCCGGCACGCGCGAATCCGCCGGCAACAGCCCCCATAACTCGCCAAAATCTCCTAGCGCGCACTGCGGC
>JAJRRZ010000039.1 GCA_024279045.1 Alphaproteobacteria bacterium | reverse complement strand
GGCGAGGGATTCTCGATCATCGATTCCAGCATCTGCGTGGCCACCACCACTGGCTTGCCGGCGCGACGCGCCGCGCGGGTGATGCGTTTCTGCCATCCGGGCACCGATTCCAGCGGCAGCTCCACGCCCAGGTCGCCACGCGCCACCATCAGCGCATCGGACAGGTCGATGATCTCGCGCAGGCAGCGCAGCGCGGCGGGCTTTTCGATCTTTGCCAGCACGCCGGCGCGCCCGCGCACCATCTTGCGCACCGTGGCCACGTCATCTGGCCGCTGCACGAACGACAGGGCAATCCAGTCCACGCCCGTTTCGCAGGCCTTTTCCAGGTCGGCGCGATCCTTCTCCGTCAGGGCGGAAAGCGGCACCACGGTATCAGGCAGGTTCACGCCCTTGCGCGAGGACAGCGCCCCGCCATAGATCACGCGGGTGATGATGCGCCCGTCCTCCACCTCCAGCACGGAGAGGCGGATCAGCCCGTCGTTGAGCAGCATCTGATCACCGGGACGAATGGCCGCGAAGATCTCCGGATGCGGCAGATAGGCGCGGCTGGCATCCCCCGGCGTGGGGTCGCTGTCCAGCACGAAGGTGTCGCCCGGTTCCAGAATGGCCGGCGGGTCGGCAATCTCGCCAATGCGCAGCTTCGGCCCCTGCAGATCCACCAGGATGCCGATGGGCCGGCCATGGCGCTGCTCCACCGCGCGAATCATGCGGTGATATTCTTCCAGCAGCTCGTGGCTGGAATGGCTCATGTTGATGCGGAAGACATCCGCCCCGGCCAGAAACAGCGCCTCGATCTTTTCTTCCGTGTTCGACGCCGGCCCCAGCGTGGCCAGTATCTTGACCTTGCGTTCCCTTTTCACCTTTTGTCAGATCCCCTCGGAAAGTGTGTTGAACCCCTGTCCCACCGGCAGTGGTGTGCCTCAGGGCCTTGCCTTCTTATTGTGCTGGGCGCTGTCCTCGCGCAGCATGATGGTGAAATCCAGCTTCTCGCCGGTATCCACTTCGTAAAATCCCCCCGTCTTGTAGCCGCGCGGCTCGCAGTTGGTGCGCCCGCGGATGGTGAAGATCCTGTCCTGGATGCACATCTTCGCCGGGCCGCCCCAGGTGCCGCCCTTGTCGTAGTCGATGGCGTAGATGTAGTAATACCGTGCGATCAGATCTCCTTGCAGCAGCGTCTTGCACTGCCCCGCCGGAATGTTCCACCAGCCCTCCGAAGCCCAGCCCTTGTTGTCCTTGTAGCCCAGCGCCACACCGATGGTGCTGGTTGTCTTGTTGCACAGTTTCAGATCGGCCAGGGCCGGTTGCGCGCCGCTCATCACGAAGATGGCGGCACCCCCCGCCAGCATCCGGAACATGCTGCTGCGATGCGTCATGGCTGCCCGTTTTCCCTTGTTGCGACCATCCGCCCGCCGCGGCACATGCCGCACAATCTGGCCGATTTCATGAAAAAGGGTCGCAAACCGCGCCGTGGGCGTTTGTAGCCCCGCACGGCGGCCACTGGCAAGGGCCTGCGCGCTTGTGCGACACCCTTGCAATACCTCTGCCATGCGGCCATCTTCACGGCCTGTGAGGAGCAGGAGTTCAACCATGCACGGACCGATGGAGCATTCGACGCCATCTCCCTTTCCGGCATATCGCACGGAAGCCGTCGAAACAGTGCCCGGCAATGCCGCCGCTGGCGTGCTGATATTGTGCGATCACGCCAGCAACGCCATGCCGGCTGAATACGCCAGCCTCGGCCTGCCGCCGGGAGAGCTGCAACGCCACATTGCCCATGACATCGGTGCTGCAGGCGTGGCGCGCCACCTGGCGCGACTGCTGAATGCCCCCGCCGTGCTGGCCGCCTTCTCGCGCCTGCTGATCGACCCCAACCGGGGCCTTGATGATCCCACCCTGATCATGCGCATTGCCGATGGCAGCATCATTCCCGGCAATGCCCTCGTCGATGCGGCAGAACGCACCCGGCGCATCGAACGCTTCTGGCGCGCCTACGACAACACCATCGGCAAGGCCATCGCCGCCATGCGCACCGCCGGGCGCGTGCCGCTGCTGCTTTCGGTGCACACCTTCACCCCGGTCTGGCGTGGTGTGCCGCGTCCATGGCAGGCGGGCGTGCTGTTCGACCCGGCGCAGCCGGACATGTCGCCACCCTTCATTGACGCCCTGCGCCGGCGTCATCCTGATCTGGCCATCGGCGTCAACGAACCTTACAGCGGTGGTCTGCCCGGCGACACGCTGGATCGCCACGGCGTGGGCAAGGGGCTGGCTCATACACTTGTCGAGATTCGCCAGGATCTTGTCGCCACCGAGGACGGCCAGCGGCAATGGGCCGAGCGCATTGCCGGCGCCTTGCGCGACGTGCTTGACGAGAACAGGGCAGGCGATGCACACCTTGGTGCGGATAGCGCGCACGTGCAGCGCGATTCCTGACCGGGGAACCCCACACAACCTGGGAGAACAAGGCCATGCAAGGCGAATCGAACTTCGCCCGCGATCAGTTGCGCGCCCTGGTGGAGCGCATCGAGCGGTTGGAGGAAGAGAAGAAAGCCATCGCGGAGGACATCAAGGAAGTCTACGCCGAGGCAAAGGCGCTGGGCTTCGACACGAAGGTCCTGCGCAAGGTCATCACCATGCGCAAGAAGGACCCGCAGGAGCGCGAGGAAGAGGAGGCGATGCTGGCGCTGTATCTCTCCGCCCTGGGCATGCTGCCCGACGTGGAGGAGCAGGGCTGAGGGCGCGGCCATCAGGCGCGCATGAAAAAACGCCGGAAGCCAGCGCGGGCTTCCGGCGTTGTCATTCGTCCATCATGCCGGGCATATCGGGCGCGGCATGGCGCTCAGGCGGCCTTTTCCTTTGCCGCCTTGCCACCGCGAGCCTCGGCCAGCACGGCACGGATCTCTTCCGTCGCCTGAGCCTCGTTCACCTTGCGCACCGCGGCCACCTCGCGGGCCATGCGATCCAGTGCCGCCTCGAATAACTGGCGCTCCGAATAGGATTGTTCGGGCTGGTCGTCCGGGCGGAACAGATCACGCACCACTTCGGCCACGAACAGGATGTCGCCGGAGTTGATCTTCGCTTCGTATTCCTGCGCCCGGCGCGACCACATGGTGCGCTTCACCTTCGGCTTGCCGCGCAGCACCTTCATGGCTTCTTCCACGATGTCCTTGCCGGAGAGCTTGCGCATGCCGATCTGCTCGCACTTGTTGGTAGGCACGCGCAGACGCATCTTCTCCTTCTCGAAATCGATGACATACAGCTCCAGCTCCATGCCGGCGATCTCTTCCTTTTCCACGGCGATGATCTTGCCCACGCCATGTGCCGGATAGACGATGAACTCGCCCGGCTTGAAGGAAAGCTTCTTTCTGCTGTTCTTCTTGCTTGCCATGATTGCGTCAGCCCTCGTTGTTGGCGGAGCACGGCCCGGCCTTGAGTGGCCAGAGCCACCCGAACCAGCCTTCGGCGCCCCTTGCTTTTGCGCGACAAGGCGTTAAGATCGACGGCAAACGGGCCTGCTTCCTGTCAGGAAGCCTGAAAAAATCCGAGCTTCGGCCAAGAGAAGCTCGGCGATGGGATGTGCCGCGTGCCCGATCCAATCCTTTTCCGCTTGTAGCACATTTTAACCTGCCGTTAAAGTTTCACGGCGGGCAACCGGGCATGTGCGCGGCGTATTTTTTATCGAAAGGTTAACGTCCTGGCGCTGCGCAAGCGGCAATTTTGCGCAAATGCAGGCAAATTGCCTCAAGGCGCCCCGGCCATGAAACAGCCACGCATCATGCTCAGGCATCCTGTTCCAGCCGCCAATGCAGACGCTGGCAGCGGCGGCGCATTTCCTGCCAGTTGGGATATACATGCAGCAGCGCCCGACAGGCGGCCAGCGCCTGTTTTGGCTGTTGCTGCTCCAGCAGTAGCCGCACCCGCAGCGAGGCGGCGGGAAAATGCTCCGGCTGGCGCGCCAGCAGCCTGTCGAGCTGGTGCAGCGCGGCATCGGTTCGGCCACGTTGCCACAGCAGAAAGGCCAGCCGGTAGCGTGCCTCCGCATAGTCCGGCCAGCGCCGGACCGTCAGTCGCAGCAGTTGTTCCGCCGTGTCCACCAGTCCGGCACCCTGGGCACGGGCGGCCTGCTTGAGCAACACCTGCGCGCTCGTCGGCCCGGCATCGAGCCAGGCGCGTTGCAGGCGCTCGCGCAGCCGTTCCGCCTGCTCGGGGTCGGTGGTCTTCTTCAATTGCTGCACCAGTTTCTGCGCCGGCAACGTCTCTGCCCCGGCCATGCCCACCAGCAGCAACAGGCCAAGTATTGTCGTTGGCAGATGTCTCATCATTGCACAAGCATACCATGCGCCGATGTCGTGGCCGCATGAAAAAAGCGCCAGCATTCCTGCTGGCGCCTGCAAAAGCTTCCCGAAAGGTCATAATGAATGGAGCGGGCGATGAGATTCGAACTCACGACCCCAACCTTGGCAAGGTTGTGCTCTACCCCTGAGCTACGCCCGCTCATGTGGCCGACGCAGGCTTGGCCCCCGCGCGGCGCACTGATATATGGCGCAAAGCGTTTTCGATTTCAAGAGGCTTTCGCCACGCCATGACCAGCACCGCCAGCATGCCGCAAGAAGCGGCAAAACTGTTTGATTTCCTGCATGAACTGGGCATCGAGACCAAAACGGCGACACACCCTGCCGCCTTCACGGTGGAAGATGCGCGGGCCCTGCGCGGCCAGATCGCCGGTGGGCATACCAAGAATCTGTTCCTGAAGGACAAGAAGGGCCGGCTGTGGCTGGTGGTGGCGCTGGAGGATACGCCGGTCGATCTGAAACGCCTGAACAGGCGCATCGGCTCCGCGCGGCTGTCCTTCGGCAAAGCGGAGCTGCTGCAGGAGGTGCTCGGCGTGAAACCCGGCTCGGTTACGCCCTTTGCGCTGATGAACGATGCCGACAACCGCGTGCAGGTGGTGCTGGACGAGCGCATGATGGATTACGAGGTTCTGAACTTCCACCCGCTGATCAACACCGCCACCACTTCCATCAACCGCGAGGATTTCCTGCGCTTCCTGCGTGCCACCGGCCATGAGCCGCTGATCGTCGATGTAACCACGCCTGCCGATGATTCTTGACTCCACCTGCTCATCGGCGCAGCACTGGTGGCATGACTGCTGAAAGGCATATCCTGTTGATTATCGGTGGCGGCATTGCCGCCTACCGGTCGCTGGAGCTGATCCGCCTGCTGCGCCGCGATGGCCATGTGGTGCATCCGGTGCTCACCAGCGGCGCGCGGCAGTTCATCACGCCACTGTCTGCCGCCGCGCTGGCCGGGCAGAAGGCTTTCACCGACCTGTTTTCCCTTACCGACGAGACAGAGATGGGCCACATCCGCCTTGCCCGGCAGGCCGATCTCGTCATCGTCGCGCCGGCCACCGCCAATCTGCTGGCCCGCGCCGCCAACGGCCTGGCCGATGACCTCGCCACGACCATCCTGCTGGTCACTGCCGCGCCAATCCTCTTCGCCCCGGCAATGAACCCGCGGATGTGGGAACATCCCGCCACGCGGCGCAACGTCGCGCAACTGTTCGCCGACGGTGCGCATTTCATCGGCCCGGCGGAGGGCGAGGTGGCGTGCGGCGAGCAGGGCGAGGGCCGCATGAGCGAGCCGCAAGCCATTGCCGGGCGGGTGCGCGAACTGCTGGCCCCGGTAGATCAGCCCCTGGCTGGCCGTCATGTGCTGATCACCGCGGGTCCCACCCATGAACCCATCGATCCGGTGCGCGTGCTGGCCAACCGTTCCTCCGGGCGCATGGGATTTGCACTGGCCGAGGCCGCGCGCGAGCTGGGCGCGCGGGTTACTCTCGTCGCGGGCCCCACCTGCCTGCCCGACGTGCCCGGCGTGCATGCCATGCGGGTGCAAACAGCACAGGAGATGATGCACGCCGTGCACGAGGCCTTGCCTGCCGACATGGCCATCCTTGCCGCCGCCGTGGCAGACTGGCGGGTGAAGAACGCCAGCGCCACCAAGCTGAAAAAGGGCGGAAATGGCCCGCCTGTGCTGGAGCTGGCGGAAAACCCCGACATTCTGGCCAGCATTGCCGCCCTGCCAGAGGGGCGGCGCCCGGCGCTGGTGGTGGGTTTTGCGGCGGAAACCGGCGATGTGCTCGCCAACGCGCGCGCCAAGCTGAAGCGCAAGCGTGCCGATGTCATCATCGCCAATGATGTTTCACCGCAAACCGGTATTCTCGGCGGAGAAGAGACGGAGCTGCATATCATCACCGACAGCGCCGAAGAACACCTGCCGCGCCAGCCCAAGCCGCGGGCCGCCCGTGCCGTGCTGCAATACCTTGCCTCCCTTCTTGTGAAGCCCGATTCCGGCTCGAATGGTTGAACCGCGCCATCCATCATCTGTTCATGGACGTTGCGCGCCACGGCGCAAAAAGTGGCCTCCGCGGTCTTGCCGCCCGTCTTCGATCGTCCGATATTCATCCAGCAGCATCTGCCATGCTTGTTCATGAGTCCTGAGCCCGGTTTCCAGCCAGCCCCGGCAAATTTTCAGGAGCGCGCCATGCTTCCCATCGCCACCACAGTTGCCCTGCGACATCCGCCACTGGTTACCTGGGCAATCATCGGCATCAATATATTCGTGTTCTTCTTCATTCAGGCACCCATCGCCCAGCAGGGCGGCGAGGCGGCGCTGCGCGCGTTTCTTGCCGAATGGGGGCTGGTGCCGGCGCGCTACTTCGTGCCCGGCTGGGCGCAGGCACACGGGCTGGATGGCAATATCCTGCCGTTTCTCACCAACACCTTCCTGCACGGTGGATTCCTGCACCTGGCGTTCAACATGTGGACGCTCTACATCTTCGGCCCCGCCGTGGAAGACCGCCTGGGGCCGCTGGGCTTTGTGCTGTTCTACTTGGCCTGCGGGCTGGGGGCGTCTTTTGCCCACGCCGTGATGAATGCCGATTCGATGTTGCCCGCCATTGGTGCATCGGGAGCCATCGCCGGAATCAGCGGCGCCTATATCCGCCTGTTTCCGCATTCGCGCATCATCATCATGATCCCGATACTCTTCTTCCCCTTCTTCTTCGAGCTGCATGCGCTGGTCTTTGCCGCCATCTGGCTGATCGGCCAGCTCACCTCCGGCATCACGGCCCTGTTCATGCCGCCCAATGTCGGTGGCGTGGCCTGGTGGGCGCACATCGGTGGCTTCGTCATCGGCTGGCTGGCCGCCACTCCATGGCTGAGGAAGCCCCGTCATCGAGTCCTGCACGCCGATGAAGGCAAATACGGCTGCTGTCCCGATGGGCGGCGCAAACACACTGGCTTCGGTTGATCGCCTGCTGTTGACTTGCCCGCCGGGCTGGCGCAGCATGAGAAAACCTTCACGGCGCATGATGCCGGCTAGGGTCTGGTCTCAACAAATGAGTGCTTTGCATGGGCATTTTGGCAAAATAGCAGCGGTTTTTCGTTCGCAGGCAATAGTGGAGCTATTGGCAAGAACGAAAAACCGTCTGATATGAAGCCAAAATGCACATGGGAAGTGCTCAGATATTGAGACCAGACCCTAGGAGTTCTCGGGAGATTGGCGCAATGACACCGATGGACATTTTCTGGCTGCTTTTCATCCTGTCGATGTTGCAGCCTGTCCTGCAGCGCAAGCTGATGGATGCCATGCGCCAGCGCAAGATCGCCGAGATCGAGAAAACGCGCAATTCGCGGGTGATATTGCTGGTGCACCGGCAGGAAACCATGAGTCTGC
>JAJRRZ010000038.1 GCA_024279045.1 Alphaproteobacteria bacterium | reverse complement strand
GTTTGAGGAAAAATGAAACAAAATCCCCGCTTTCCAGGCTTGAAAAGCAGCCGCCTCCAGGACTGAAGGCCACACAAGCCGCCAATCAAGCTCCCCCTGCCAGCCAGCACGGCCAAATCATGGTGTTTCCGGAAGTGTCCCATCGCGAACAGCGTGTGCAGCTTGCTGGGTTGGGGCATGTGCGTGTCTTCACGCTTGAAGCCACGCTTGCCGGCATGGGCGAACAGGCATTCGTCCCCCATTTCTTGCGACAGGTCGCAGGGGATTGGACAGGCCGGCATTACTGGCGATGATCAGCCATTCACCGTTGGCCAGACGTTTGGGGTGAACATGCAACAGCCTCGTGCGCACATCTTTCAGGTGCCGGCGCTGATGCCATTGCCGCTTGCGCTGATGATTGCCCGAAAGGCCGGAGAGATGGGCATGAGATACCCTTCTCTCCGGCTCGACACTCACGGCCCGGAGCGGCGCGCGGCTTCTGACAGCGGCTGCATGCTGATGCCGCCTTCGCCGAGGCCCACCTTGCCCGCGCCAATCCGACCCTTGCGCGCCCGCAGGCGGTTCAGCGCCGCCAGGTAGGCCTTCGCGGAGGCCACCAGTGTGTCCGGATCCGCTGCCCGCCCGGTGGCGGAAATGCCGGCGGCAGCATCCTCCAGGCGTACCGATACCTCGGCCTGCGCATCGGTGCCCTCGGTTACTGCATGCACCTGATACAGCGCCAGCGTCGCATCATGCGGGAAGGCCTGCTTGATGGCGTTGAAGGTGGCATCCACCGGCCCGTTGCCAACGGCCTGCACGGTCTTGTGCTCGCCGTCCTCTTCCACCGTCAGGGTGGCCGTCTGCGGGCCCATGGTGCCGGCAATCACGGTAAGCGCCACCACCTTGCGGGCATCCGTGGCGGTGGCGATGTTCTCGTCCACCAGTGCCTCGATGTCCTCGTCATAGACGTGCTTCTTGCGGTCGGCCAGCTCCTTGAAGCGCTGGAAGGCATCCTCGAAGGCATTGTCGGACAACTCGTAGCCCAGCTCCTTCAGCTTCTCGCGGAAGGCATGGCGACCCGAATGCTTGCCCATCACCAGCGCGCTCTTGCCGGCGCCGACGTCCTCCGGCTTCATGATCTCGTAGGTCTGGGTGTGCTTCAGCACACCGTCCTGGTGAATGCCGGATTCATGGGCGAAGGCATTCCGCCCGACGATGGCCTTGTTGTATTGCACCGGGAAGCTGGTAACGGCGCTCACCAGCTTCGAGGCGCGGGTGAGCATCTCCGTCCTGATCCCCGTGGTGTAGGGATAGACATCGTTGCGCACGCGCATGGCCATGACCACCTCTTCCATTGCCGCGTTGCCAGCGCGCTCGCCAATGCCGTTGATGGTGCATTCGATCTGCCGCGCACCGGCGCGCACCCCGGCCAGCGAATTGGCCACCGCCAGGCCGAGGTCGTTGTGGCAGTGGGTGGAGAAGATCACCTTCTCCGCGCCGGGCACGCGCTCGCGCAGCATGGTAATGATCTCGAAGAACTCCTCCGGCACCGTGTAGCCCACCGTGTAGGGGATGTTGATGGTGGTGGCGCCAGCCTTGATGGCCGTCTCCACGCAGCGGCACAGGAAGTCGCGCTCGGTGCGCGTGGCGTCTTCCGCCGACCATTCCACGTCATCCACCAGCGAGCGGGCGAGCTTGACCGACTCCGCGATCATCCCGATGACCTGCTCCGGCTCCTTGCGCAGCTTGTATTTCATGTGCACCGGCGAGGTGGAGATGAAGGTGTGAATGCGTGGACGCGCGCAGTTCTTCACGGCCTGCGCCGCCACCTCGATGTCGCGCGCATTGGCCCGCGCCAGCCCGGCCACGGTGGCCTGCTTCACCAGCTTCGCCACTTCCGAGACGGCCTCGAAATCGCCGGGGCTGGCCACGGGAAAGCCCGCCTCGATGACATCCACACCCATCTCGTCCAGCAGCTCCGCCACCTGCAGTTTCTCTTCCAGCGTCATGGTGGCCCCGGGCGACTGCTCACCATCGCGAAGGGTGGTGTCGAAGATGATGACGCGATCGTTTTCGCTGCTCATGTGTCCTGTCTCCTGCGTCTGGCCGCGCCTGTTTGGCCGGGGCGCCATTGTGGCGCTTGATACACCGGAAAGCGCCGGGCAATCCAGCCCCGGCGGTGCGGCGTTCGTGTGCATTTTAGGCTGAAGATATTGCGGAAACTTGACTTCCCCTGACCGGCGTTCCGCTACCATGAGCGCGCAGCGGCGCGCCCAGTTGCGCGGGTCAGGGGCAGGTTAGGAGCAGCAGCGCACGCGCGCCAGCACCACCCGACACGAAACCGGTGGCGCAAAGGGCGAAGTGTGTGGTGCGTGCCTGCATTACTGCCTCTATTGCCTCTCTGGCGCATCATCGACTGAATTGGCATCTATTTAGAATATTTCCAAACAAATGTAAAGCCCTGAAACCACTCATCAAAGGGGCAATATGATACCGCCATAATCTTGCCGCCGAATTGTCCACTGCGCGCCGCCGCACCGCCATGAAGCCTGTGTCTGCTCTGCCTTGCCAACGCAATGGCAATCAAGCCAAACAACCTTGGCAAGGAGGACAAGACATGAAAAAGACACTGATTTCGCTGGGCATCCTGTCGCTCACGGCATTTCCGGCGCTGGCCGCCGAAGGCGCTGCCGACGCCTGCAAGACGAAGCTCGACGCCTTTACCACCATGGCCCAGGAGGTCAAGTTGGAAGAGGCAAGAATGCAGCAGTTGCAGGATATGCTGACCAAGGCCAACGAGCAGGCCAAGGCCGGCGACGAGGAAGGCTGCAAGGCTACTGCGGCGGAGATAGAGCAGATGCTCGGCGTGAAAAGCGAGTAATATCGCCATAACTCACACCGAGGGCATGCACCTGCAGGCAGCGCCCATGGCCAGTAGTGTGCCATGGGCGCATTTTTTCGGGAAAGCATTTTGATGACAGGATTAACCAGCCGGTGAGGGTTTTGCGGGATATTGCATGGAAACGCTGTGCAACTTTTTCAGATGCAGGATGTCCGACCATGCCCCAGGCAATTCAGTTGGCGTTGCTGGCCATCTTTCCCGCCCTGGCCCTCATGGCCATGCTCAACGATTTTCGCCACTACCGCATCCCGAACAAGCTGAACCTGGCGATCTTCGCCAGCTTCTTTCCCGTGGCGCTGCTGTTGGGCATGCCGTGGGAAGTGATGTTGTGGCACATCATCGGCTTCGCCGTTGTGTTTGCCATCATGTTCGCATTGTTCATGATCATGCCGGTAGGCAAGTTCGGTGGCGGCGATGCGAAGATGATCAGCGCCTCGGCCATCTGGATCGACTGGCACCTGTTGCCGACTTTCATCGTGATGACGATGCTCGCAGGCGGTGTGCTGGCCATTGTCATGTGGCTGTGGCGCGTGCTGCAGGTGGAATACGGGGTATGGATGCAGGGCGACGCCACTCTGCGCAAGGTGATGTCCTATCAGGTCAAGCTGCCCTATGGCGCGGCCATCGCCGCCGGTGGCATCTATGCCTATACGCAAAGCTGGTGGCAGACATTGCTGGCCGGCTGACAGGCACTGCAATACAACAGATGTGTGGCATCACGCGGGCCATGGTGTTTCGCCATGGCCCGTTTTCCTGATTTTTCCCTACCTTCCACACTGCGGAATGCCACAGCTTGGCTTGCGGCGCGCCAGCTTCTACGTTGGAGGGCGAAGCGGCATTCCGCCCCTGCTTGCTGGTGCAACGCAGGGCGGGGGCATTTGTTCATCCTGATCAGACACCGAAGGGAGAAGACATCATGGCATACGAATTCAAGCTGCCCGACCTGCCTTACGCCCATGACGCGCTGGCTCCGCACATGTCGGCGGAGACGCTGGAGTTTCATCACGACAAGCACCACGCGGCCTATGTGACCAATGCCAACAAGCTGCTGGCCGGTTCGGGGCTGGAAGACAAGGACGAGATCGGCATCATCACCGGTTCCTTCGGCTCCAATCCGGGCCTGTTCAACAACGCCGCGCAGGTGTTCAACCACACCTTCTTCTTCGACGGCATGAAGCCGGGTGGCGGCGGTGCCAGCCTGCCGGGCAAGCTGGAGAAGGCCATCACGGAAGCTTTCGGCAGCTTCGACAAGTTCCGTGAGGAGTTCATCAATGGCGGTGTTACGCAGTTCGGCTCCGGTTGGGTATGGCTGGCGGCGAAGGACGGCAAACTGGAAATCATGAAAACGCAGAATGCCGAAAACCCCTTCGTGCACGGCGCACAGCCCATCATCTGCTGCGATGTATGGGAGCATGCCTATTACATTGATTACCGCAACCTGCGTCCGAAGTTCCTGGAAGTGTTCATCGACAACCTTGCCAACTGGGACTTCGCCGAGGCCAACCTGGAAAAGGCCGGTTTCTGACGCTAGACGAGCGATGCATGCAATACGAGCCCCGCGCCGCGAACTCCCGGCGCGGGGCATTTGATTGTGCAGACAAGTCTTGTGGCCGAGGCTGTCGGCCCAGATGATGGATCGTGAAGAAAAGTCTTATGGCCAACACTGTTGACCACAAACGCTTTTCTTCAGGGAAAGTCATGCCTTGTGCCGGTTTGCGGCAGCGCTGCGCCGGCACTGCGGCATTTTTGGCTGAAGGAAATTGCAAGGATAGCAAGCGACAGCGCATATTCATCCACCGCAGCCCACGCCAAACACGCGCACCATCATCAGCGCATCCACCCGCCGCCCGCCTTCCTGCAAATAGTAGTTGGGCCTGCGCCCCATGCGCTCGAATTTCAGCGATTCATACAACGTTATTGCCGCGGTGTTGTCTTCCGCCACCTCCAAGAACACCCGGTTCACACCCAACATGACCATGCCGTTCATGGCCGTGGCCAGCAGCCGTCCACCAATGCCGCGCTGCCGCCAGGACGGATCCACCCCAAGCGTGAGAATCTCGCCATCACCCCACACCATGCGGGTGATGATCATGCCCACCGGCACGCCATCATCCTGTTTGTCTGCCTCTGTTTCCCGCGCCAGCGCCAGCATGGCCTCGGTGCCTTCCACCGCCAGCATCTCGGCAATGGATTGTGCGCTCCAGCCCTTCTCGCCACCGAATGCTGCCGCATGCACCCGCGCCAGCATATCCGCCGCCTCGGCTCCGGCCTCGCGCAGGATGATGTGCTCCTTGCCGGAATGCGCCGCTGATGTTGTTCTGGTGGGTTTGTTCATTGGCTCAGCCTTGCGCCACATTGGCCGATGCAGCAGTGGATGAGGATGCACTTTCCCGCGGGGTGGCATGTGGCGCCGCCATTTCAGCATCTTGCGCCTTGCCTTGCGGCCATTGCGGGGCCTCGATGTCGGCCCGTGCCCAGTCGATGCGCACGATGGCCCCATGCTCTGGCGCCGCACGGTTGGCTATGCTGATGGTGGCGCCGGTGCGTTCCAGCAGCGTCTTGGCAATGAAGAAGCCCAGGCCCATGCCACCCTGTCCACCGTCGGAATCGTTCACATCGCCACCGCCCCGCCGTGCTCGCGTGCTCACGTAAGGTTCACCCAGCCGGCTCATCACCTCTTCGGCAAAACCTGGACCGTCGTCCGTTACGGTAATGGATATGCGCTCCGCATCCCACCGTGCGCTGATCAACACTTCCTGCTCGGCGAAATCGCAGGCATTCTCGATGATGTTGTCCAGCCCGTAGAGAATGCCCGGCTCGCGGCGGATCATTGGCGGTTTTTCGTCGCCATCATTCTCCGGGCGCAGATCCAGCCGGATGTCCAGATCGGGGCCGCGCAACGGCTCGACGATTTCCTCCAGCATCACGCCCAGCCGCACACGCGAGAGCATCTCGTCGCGGCCGGCGCGCTGATCGGCCAGCCGTGCCAGGATTTCGCGGCAGCGCACCGCCTGCGAGGCGATCAGTTCGAGATCCTCGCGCAGTTGCAGCCGTTGTTCCTCGCTCAAGGGATGGGCCACGCTGTCCGGGCAGATCTTCAGCATTTCCTGTGTTACCACGGCAATGGTGCCCAGCGGCGTGCTCAGTTCATGTGCGGCGGCGGCCGCCAGCCCGTCCAGCGCGTAGAGCTGCTGTTGCCGCGCCAGAGCCAGCTCCGTTGCCGCCAGCGCGGCGGCCATCTCCTGTGCTTCGCGGGCTATGCGGTGCACATACAGCGCCGTAAAGCCAATGCCCGACACCAGCCCCATCCACATACCGAAAATATATAACCGCGGCAGGTGCAGCGGCTTGTCCGGATACCACGGCAGTGGCAGGTGAAACACCGCCAGCAGCGAGATCAGCGCCAGCGCCAGCAGCCCCAGCAGCAGCGTGCGCGGCAAGGACAACGCCGTCGCCGACACCGTAACCGGCGCCAGGAACAGCAGCGCGAACGGGTTGGCCAGACCACCGGTAAGATACAGCAGCAGCGCCAGTTGCACGATGTCGAAGGCCAGCACGCCGGTGGCGGCGTTCTCTCCCAGCCGCGCCCCAGCGGGAAAACGCAGCAGCAGGACGATGTTCAGCCAAACGCTGAACAACACCAGCATCAGCGCCGGCCAGAACGGCAGCGCAAAACCGAACTCGAAACGCACCAGCAGCAGCGCCGCCAGCTGGCCCAGAATGGCCAACCAGCGCAGGCGCACCAGCGTCTGCGCCCGCAGACCGAGCTGCGCGGTGTTCCCCGAGCCAGCGTAGAACTCTTTCGTGGGCATGGCTGCTCCGGCCGTCGTCTTCATCCACGCTCAGGTTACTGGTAGCATGGCAGCGGATTTCCTGCATCCCTGCCCCTGCAGTGGTTGCCATTGGGCGGGTGTGCGCATATGTCATCGCCCGGAAAACGGGGCTGCGCGTTATGCCTTGTCATATGCCTGATGGGCTGGATATTAGGGTCTGGACTCAATACTTGAGCACTCCCCATGTGCATTTTGGCTTCATATCAGACGGTTTTTCGTTCGCAGCCAATAGCTCCACTATTGCCTGCGAACGAAAAACCGCTGCTATTTTGCCAAAATGCCCATGAGAAGC
>JAJRRZ010000002.1 GCA_024279045.1 Alphaproteobacteria bacterium | reverse complement strand
CGAGCTGAAGTTCGTGCCCGAGGGCATCGAGGGTCAGGTACCCTACAAGGGGCCGGTGGGCAACGTGCTGCATCAGTTGGTGGGAGGTTTGCGCGCATCCATGGGCTATACCGGCGCGGCAACGCTGAAGGATTTTGTGGAACGCGCGCGCTTCGTGCGCATTACCGCCGCCGGCTTTGCCGAAAGCCACGTGCACGATGTGCAGATCACCCGCGAATCGCCCAACTATCAGCGTTGAGCGGCGCGTTGGCGAGTGATGCGAATATTGGTCGGCGCTCTCGTTCGGGCCGTATTTTCGCCAGATTACGGTATGCTTGCACGCTCGATGCGGTACAAATGCCACATTAGGGCACGGAATTGGCCATAATGGGGCCAGCGTTGTCGCGTTCATTTCTCTCCGCCGGGGGCATTCTTCGCACGTTTCGGGGAAAACCGGCAGGAGGGGACTGAAGCCAATGTTCGTTGGCGCAACAGACATCGCGCCGCGCGCTGCATGCAGCGCGTGGACGCATGAACAGGCGGGTGATCCGGCCTTGGCGGGAGGCATTCTCAGCATCGACCTGACGGCGCTGGTGGCCAACTGGCGGCAAATGGCGGCCATGCACCCGCACGCAACGTGTGCGGCGGTGGTCAAGGCCGATGCCTACGGGCTGGGCATGGAGCCGGTGGCGCGGGCGCTGTGGCGGGCAGGGTGCCGGGATTTCTTCGTGGCCCTGCCGGAAGAAGGCGCAGCCCTGCGCCTGCTGCTGCCGCAGGCGCGCATTTTCGTGTTTTCCGGCCTGCCACGCGGCGAGGCGGGGTTTTTCCACCAGCACGATCTCTTGCCCGTTCTCAATACGCTGGAGGAGGTGGAAGACTTCGCCACTTTCTGCACCGCTCGCGAAGTGCGGCTGGGCGCGGCGCTGCATGTGGATACCGGCATGAACCGACTTGGCCTTACCATGGGCGAGGCCCGCGCGTTGGCCGCCCGGCAGGAGTTGCTGCGCAGTCTGCGGCTGGAGCTGCTGATGAGCCACATGGCATGCGCCGACAAGCCAGGACATGAAATGAATGCGCTGCAGAAGCAGCGCTTCGACGAGGTCGCCACACTGTTCGACGGCGTGCCTGCTTCACTGGCCAATTCCGCCACGGCGCTGGCCTGGCCGGATTGGCGCTATGATCTGTTGCGTCCGGGCATTGCGCTGTATGGTGGCAATCCGTTTTCCGACAGGCCCAACCCCATGCGTGCAGTGGTGTCGCTATATGGCACGGTACTGCAGGTGCGCGAGGTGAAAAAGGGCGAGACCGTAGGGTATGGCACCACCTGGAGAGCCCGGCGCGATTCGCGCATTGCCATTCTCGGCGTGGGCTATGCCGACGGTATCTGCCGCTGCCTGTCCAGCGGCCAGGGTGGCCCGGCGCAGGTCTACATCGCCGGACAGTTCGCGCCTTACGTGGGGCGGGTGTCGATGGATCTGCTGGCAGTGGACGTGAGCCACATCGCGCCGGGCGACCTGGAGCGCGGCATGCGCGCGGAGCTGCTGGGCCCTCATGTCAGCGTGGACGAGATGGCTCGCTGGGCCGGCACCATTGCCTACGAGATTTTGACAAGCCTCGGCCCGCGCTATACACGACTCTACACTCCGGCGTCCTGACCGAACGGGTATGGGTGGCGCTGCAGAAGGCCCTCTCCCCCACCCGACCGCCTCACATACAATATCCGGGTGGTCATGTGGGGGAGAGGGCCGGTGCCGCAACAGCCAGGGAATCTTGTGGCCGGGTGAAGAAAAGGGGCAGTGCCGTACAGGCGAGGAATCCCGTGATCGACCGGGCAGATGGAAGGCTCGTCCTTCACGGGAAATCCTGTGGCCGGGCAGGAAGACAAACCAGTGCCGCACACCGGCACGGGAACGAACCGGGAGTTTGCGAGGTTGAACAATCCGCTGGCGCAAATCGGGCGGGTGGTGCTGAACCTGCTGGCCGAAATCGGGCGGCTGGCGCTGTTCGTTCGTGATGCGCTGTTCATCGGCCTGCTGCCACGTTTCTATCCACGTCAGTGGCTGGTGCAGATGCTGCGCATGGGCTATTTCTCGCTGCCCGTCATCGGCCTGACGGCGTTCTTCACCGGCGGCGTGCTGGCATTGCAAATCTACATCGGCTCCAGCCGCTTCAATGCGGAAAATCTCGTCTCTTCCATTGTCGCGCTGGGCATCACCCGTGAACTGGGGCCGGTGCTGGCCGCGTTGATGATGGCGGGACGCGTGTCCGCGGCCATTGCCGCGGAAATCGGCACCATGAAGGTAACCGAACAGATCGATGCACTACGCACACTGTCCACCAATCCGATGAAATACCTCGTCGCCCCGCGGTTGCTGGCCGGGGTCATCACCCTGCCGCTGCTGGTGCTGGTGGCCGATGTTATCGGCATCATGGGCGGCTTTGTGGTGGGCACCATGAAGCTGGGTTTCAACGGCGGCTCCTATCTGGCCAATACGGTGAGTTTCCTGGAACTGGACGATGTAACATCAGGGCTGATCAAGGCGGCGGTATTCGGCTTCATCATCGCCCTGATGGGATGCTATCATGGCTTTCATTCGCGCGGCGGCGCACAAGGGGTAGGGCGGGCGACGACCAACGCGGTGGTCTCGGCCTCCATTCTCATCCTGGCGGCCAACTATGTGCTGACCTCCACGCTGTTTGCCGATTGAACCGGCACGGACTCGAAAAAAGGGGCAATGCGGCGCGCATGAGCAACGGGCACAAGGCAGGCGCTGGCGGCAATGATGCCGAGGAACCGGCAACGGACGTGCACGTGCGCGTGCGCGGGCTGAAGAAGCAATTCGGCCCGAAGGTGGTGCTCGATGGTGTTGATCTCGACGTGAAGCGCCGCTCCTCGCTGGTCATCATCGGCGGATCGGGCACCGGCAAATCGGTGCTGATCAAGTGCATCATTGGCCTGATCCGCCCCGATGCCGGCAGCGTCTTGATCGATGGCGAAGACACTGCCCGGCTGAAGGGCCGCGCCCGCGAGCGGCTGATGAGCCGCTTTGGCATGCTGTTTCAGGGCGCGGCGCTGTTCGACTCGCTGCCCGTATGGGAAAATGTCGCCTTCGGGCTGATCCAGGGGCGTGGCATGAGCCGCCGCAAGGCGCGCGAGGTGGCCATGGAGAAGCTGGCGCAGGTCGGGCTGCCAGAAGAGGTGGGACGGCTTTATCCGGCGGAGCTTTCCGGCGGCATGCAGAAGCGCGTCGGCCTGGCCCGCGCCATTGCCGCGCAGCCGGAGATCATCCTGTTCGACGAGCCGACGACGGGGCTGGATCCCATCATGGCGGCGGTCATCGACGGGCTGATCACCCGCACGGTGCGCGAGGTGGGAGCAACGGCCATCACCATCACCCACGACATGCAGTCGGTCAGGCGCATTGCCGACGAGGTGGCAATGATTCACCAGGGCCGCATCATCTGGCATGGCCCCATCGAGCAACTGGACAATTCCGGCAACGAATACGTCGATCAGTTCATCCATGGCCGTGCCGAGGGCCCCATCGGCATGGCCGTAAAGGGCTGATGCATTCAATCGAATTTGTGTCATTCACAAAGCCGTGCATGAACGGAAAAATGCACCATTTGACGCTTTGGAAATTGCCAGGGTTTGCGTCGTGATG
>JAJRRZ010000037.1 GCA_024279045.1 Alphaproteobacteria bacterium | reverse complement strand
TCCTTGCGCGCCATCATCATGTGGCTGGAAAAGCTCTCGCCGGAAGAGGTGCTGAAGCTGGAGCTGGAAACCGGCGTGCCCATTCTTTACGAGCTGGATGAGCAGGGCAACGTGGTGCGCAAGGAAGTGCTGGAGCACAAGGAAGATTGATGCCCGCAGGCAGCAACAGCCACGGCGGCGGCGTTATGCGGGTGCGCATCCGCCGATTGCCGCACGCCGCGGACCTGCCGCTGCCGGAATACACCACCGAACATGCCGCCGGGATGGATCTGCGCGCCGCCGTTTCGCCTGATGCGCCGGTGGTTCTGCGGCCCGGTCAGCGTGTGCTTGTTCCCAGCGGCATTGCCATTTCCCTGCCGGTGGGTTTCGAGGCGCAGGTGCGCCCGCGCTCCGGCCTGGCGCTGAAGCATGGCATTACCTGCCTGAACAGCCCCGGCACCATCGATGCCGACTATCGCGGAGAGGTCGGCGTGCTGCTGATCAACCATGGTGATGCGCCCTTCGCCATCGAGCGTGGCATGCGCATTGCCCAGCTTGTCATTGCGCCGGTGGTGTGTGTCGAATGGCAGGAGGTTGAGGGCCTTGATGACACCCCGCGCAATGATGGCGGCTTCGGCTCCACCGGTGTGTGAGGGGAGCACCCCATTGTCCCACCAGCCGTCTTGTCAGCCACTTTGCTGTGCCATCATGGCCAGCATTGCATCACGTGCCGCCACGAAGGCGTCGATTACCGCATCGATTTCCTCTGCGGTGTGCGCGGCGGAAACCGAGCAGCGCAGCAACGCCAGCTTGTTTGGCGTGCCCGGCGGCAGGGCGAGGTTCACGTAGACACCATTTTCCAGCAGGGCGTTCCACATCACCACCGCGGCCTCTTCCGATGGGCAAATGACCGCCACCACCGGCGAAACTCCGTCAAAGCCCAGCTGGAAGCCGCGTGTTTTCAGCCCGCCATGGAGCTGTTGCGCGTTTTTCCATAGCTGCTGGCGCAATTGTGGCCTGGCCGAGATCTGTTGCAGGATGCACAGCGTTGTGGCCATGGAGGCCGGCGCGGGCGCGGCGGTGAACATGTAGGGACGGCTGGCGTAGCGTAGCACATCGAAATCGGGATGATCGCTCACCGCATAGCCGCCGATGCCGCCCAGCGACTTGGAGAAGGTGCCGACGACGAAATCCACGCCATCTTCCACCCCTTCCGCCTCCGCCAGGCCGCGCCCGGTTTCGCCCAGCACGCCGAAGGAATGCGCCTCGTCCACCAGCAACTGAAAGTCATGTTCGTCCTTCAGGGCCACGATCTCCCTCAGCGGGGCGGTATCGCCGAGCATGGAATACAGCCCCTCGACAATGACCAGCCGCCCGCCACCTTCCCGTGGCGGGTTGCGCTCCAGCCGGCGGCGCAGGTGTTCCACGTCGTTGTGGCGGAACACCACCACCTTCGCCCCCGACAGGCGGCAGCCGTCGTGAATGGAGGCGTGGGAATCCATGTCGATGAAGATGGTGTCGTTGCTCCCGGCAAGACCGGCGATCATGCCCAGGTTGGCCTGAAAGCCGGTGGAGAACACCATGCAGTGCTGGCGCTGCATGAAATCGGCCAACGCCTGCTCCAGCGCCACGTGCAGCGCATAGGTGCCATTGGCAATGCGTGAACCGGTGGTGCCGGTGCCATAGTCGCGCAGGGCCTGCTCGCCTGCCTTGATACACTCTTTCTCGAAGGTCAGGCCCAGATAGTTGTTGGTGCCGGCAAGGATGGTCTCGCGCCCGTTGATGATGGCGCGAGTTGGCGACAGCAGGCGCTCGTTCACCAGCATTACCGCATCGGCGCCGAAGCGAACCAGCGCGTCGTGGCGGCTTTTCAGCTTGCGATATTTGTCCAGCAGGTCGGGCATGTATCCTCGGCTATTGCGGGGGGAACCTGAACGGTGGATGAACGATGCAAGAGTGGGCTTTAGGCTCAGGACCCATAAATTTGCACGGCATCTGCGCCATTTGCGCTGTATATCAGCGCCCTTTTGTCCTTGGAAATACCTATGGGTATTCCCGGCGGACAAAAGAACGCTGATATTTTGCGCAAATGACGCATCTGCCATGCCTCTTTAAGAGTCCTGAGCCTAGCCCGGCAAGCGGGATTTCACCAGTTCGGCCAGTTGCGCCACGGTGTGGATGTCGGCGAGCTCGTTGACCGAGATGTCGATGTCGAATTCGTCCTCCACCTCCATGACGAAGTTCAGCACATCCGCCGAATCGATGTTCAGATCCGCGGCGATGTTTGTCTCCGCCGTCAGCGCCACATCGTCCTTGTTGTAAGGCTGCAGCAGGCGCAGGATGGTCTGTGCAATGTCCTCGCCCATGTCAAGACTCCTTCTTTGCGCCCGCGCTTGCCTGCATCACGCCGTCGGCAATTCGCCCGCGCTGGCGCCAATAGGCAAGCGTATCGCGCAAACCTTCGGCAAATTTGAGGCGCGGCGCCCAGTCGGTGTGCTCCTGCACCTTTGGCGAACGGGCTACCCAGTCGGGGTGATACAGCTCGCCTACCTTCTCGCGCGACAGCATGAATGCCCGTCCCGTCAGCCGCGAGACGCCATCGGCCAGCGCCGCGGCACCTTTCACCACAGGACGCGGCAACAGGTGCAACCGCACATCGCGCCCCAGTGTGCGCGCGGCCTGTGCCGCCATGTCGGCCCATGTATAGCCGCCCGCACGCCCGTCGTCGATCTCCAGCACCGCGCCTTCCACATCCGTGCCGGCTTGCGGTTCCAGCAGCGTGGCGATGCCCGCGGCCAGGTCGCGCACATGTATCAGCGACAGGCGCTGATCCCGCCGCCCCGGAACGAAGCCGTGGCGGCGGGTCAGTTGTTTCACCAGGGCAAAGGTGGCCTCATCACCCGGCCCGTAGACCGCTGGCGGACGCACCACCACCGCGCGCCTTCCCAGCGCCGAGAGCACCGCTTCCTCGCCGCTGCGCTTGGAGCGGGCGTAAGTTGACAGTTGCGGCTCACGCGCGGCCAGCGAGGAGACATGCACGAAACGCGCCGTGCCGACTTGTGCCGCTTGTGCCGCCAGCGCCGCTGTGGCCTCGGTGTTCACCCGCATGAAGGCCTGGGCATCTGCGGCCTTCACCAGCCCGGCGACGTGCACCACGGCATCGGCCTCCCGCAGCAACCGCGCGCAGGCGTCGCCATCGCACAGATCGCCAGGGGTGAAATCCAGCTTCACGCAGCAGCCATCGGCCTGCACACCGATGTCGGCCAGCGCCCGGCGCAGGCGCGTTTCGTCCCGGGTGAAGGCGCGCACCCACCAGCCACGCTTGAGCAGCGCAGCGATGACATGCCGCCCGATGAAGCCGGTGCCGCCGGTAACGGCCACCATGCCGCGCCACCTGTCGTGCTCGTGCGTCATTGTGTCCAGACTCTAGGCTCCGGCCCTGCCATGCGCCGGGCTGGCGCGGGCATCAGAACTCCATGGCCGAGGCCCACTTCACCTGCGGCAGGGCGCGCACCTGCTCCAGCACCGCCGCCGGCAGCGGCTCGTCCACCTCCACCAGCGCCACGGCCTCGCCACCCGGCGCGGCGCGGCCCAGGTTGAAATTGGCGATGTTCACGCCAGCCTCGCCCAGCAGGGTGCCCAGCGCGCCGAGGAAACCGGGCTTGTCCTCGTTGATGACATAGAGCATGTACGCGCCGAACTCCGCCTCCATGTTGATGTTCTTGGCCTGGATGATGCGCGGCTTGCCATCGGCGAAGACGGTGCCGGCCACCGAGCGGCGGGAGTTTTCCGTGGCCACCTCTAGGCGGATGTAGCCCTCGTAGACGCCGCGCTGGGTCTGGCGCACCTCGTTGATGGTCATGCCGCGCTCCTTCGCCACCACCGGCGCGGAGACCATGTTGATGTCCTCGCCCAGGGTGGGCCGCAGCAGCCCGGCCAGCAGGGCGGAGCTCAGCGCGCCGATGTTCAGCTCGCCGACCGAGCCGGCATATTCGATGGTAACGTCCTCGATGGCCGAGCCGACGATCTGGCCGATGAACAGCCCCAGCTTTTCGGCCAGCTCGATGTAGGGCTTCAGCACCGGCGCTTCCTCTGCCGTGATGGACGGCATGTTCAGCGCGTTGCTCACCGCACCGGTGAGCAGATAGTCGGAAATCTGCTCGGCGATCTGGATGGCGACGTTCTCCTGTGCTTCCGAGGTGGAGGCGCCCAGGTGGGGCGTGCAGATGACGTTGTCCAGTTCGAACAGCGGATTTTCGCGCGCCGGCTCTTCCTCGAACACGTCCATTGCCGCACCGGCAATGTGGCCGGACTTGATGGCCTCGTAGAGATCCTTCTCCACCACCAGGCCACCACGGGCGCAGTTGATCACCCGCGCGCCGGGCTTCATCTTCGCCAGCGCCGTTGCGTCGATGATGTTTTTCGTCTTGTCGGTCAGCGGCGTGTGCAGGGAGAGGAAGTCGGCGCGTGCGAGCAGCTCGTCGAAGTCCACCTTCTCCACGCCGATTTCACGGGCGCGCTCCTCTGTCAGGAACGGGTCGAAGGCGATTACCCGCATGTGCAGCCCCTGCGCGCGGTTGGCAACGATGGAGCCGATGTTGCCGCAGCCGATCAGCCCCAGCGTCTTGCGATAGACCTCCACGCCCATGAACCTGTTCTTCTCCCACTTGCCGGCCTTCGTCGATTCGTTGGCCTGCGGGATGTTGCGCGCCAGCGCCAGCATCATGGCGATGGCGTGCTCGGCGGTGGTAACGGCGTTGCCCATGGGCGTGTTCATGACGATGATGCCGCGCGCCGTGGCGGCTGGCACGTCGATGTTGTCCACGCCGATGCCGGCGCGGCCAATCACCTTCAGGTTGGTGGCCTGCTCGATGATCTTCGCCGTTACCTTCGTGGCGGAGCGCACCGCCAGCCCGTCATAGGCGCCGATGCGCAGGGCAAGCTGCTCCTTGTCCTTGCCCAGTTCGGGCTCGTAATCCACGTCGATGCCGCGTGCAGTGAAGATCTGCACGGCGGTTTCGGAAAGCTTGTCGGAAATGAGAACCTTCGGCTTCGCTGCCATTGTTTGTGTCTCCTGCTGACGATGTCGTGTTGTGCTTCCGCAGGGCCGTTCCATGGTGCGGAAGGGTGTTTCGGAAAAGGCGGCAGCGCCCGCGGAAGTCTTTCTTGCCGCGGTGCGCCTTGTGTGTCTGGTCAGATCATGGGAATGCCCGTGTGGCTGTCAGCCCAGCATTTCGGCCCGCGCGGTGGCATAGGCCCAGTCCAGCCACGGCAGCAGCGCGGCGATGTCGCTCTTTTCCACCGTGCCGCCACACCAGATGCGAAAACCCGGAGGGGCGGTGCGATAGGCGGAAAGATCGTAGCCGACGCCTTCCTCGGCCAGCAGCGCCAGCATGCGCTTGGGCAGCTCCGTGGCCTGTTCTTCCGTCAGCCCTTCCTTACCCTTGTCGGAAAGGCGCATGCATACGGAAGTGTTGGAGCGGATGGCCGCATCGGCAACGAGGTTTTCCACCCAGTCGGTGCGTGCTTCCCAGTCCCAGACGGTTTGCGCATTGTCGTTGGCCTTGGCGATGAGCGCATCCAGCCCGCCCAGCTCCTTCGCCCAGTTCAGCGCGGCGATGTGATCCTCGATGGCCATCATCGACACGGTGTTGATGGTCTGGCCCTCGAAGATGCCCTTGATCAGCTTGCCGTCCTTGGTGAGGCGGAACAGCTTCGGGACAGGCCAGGGCGGGGTGAAGCTCTCCAGCTTCTCCACCGCGCGCGGGGAGAGGATGATGATGCCGTGCTGCGCTTCGCCGCCCATCACCTTCTGCCAGGAGTATGTAACCACATCGAGCTTGTCGAAGGGCAGTTCCTGCGCAAAGGCGGCGGAGGTGGCATCACATATGGTCACGCCCTGGCGATCGTCAGGTATCCAGTCGCCGTTGGGCACGCGCGCGCCGGAGGTGGTGCCGTTCCAGGTGAACACCACGTCATGGGAGAAATCCACCGAGGCCAGATCGGGCAGTTCGCCGAAGTCGGCCACCCTGGCCTCGGCCTGCTCCACCTTCAACTGCTCCAGCACGTCGGTTACCCACATCTTGCCGAAGCTCTCCCAGGCCAGCACCTCCACCGGGCGGCTGCCCAGCAGGTTCCACATGGCCATTTCCACCGCGCCGGTGTCGGAACCGGGCACGATGCCGATGAGATGGTCATCGGGCACCTGCAGCACTTCGCGGGTGAGATCCAGCAGATGCTGCATGCGCGCCACCGCTTCCTTCGAGCGGTGCGAACGGCCCAGCAGCGCGTTGTTGAGGAGATCGAACGACCAGCCCTTGAACTTGGTGGTGGGGCCGGGGGAGAAACGCGGATTTTCCGGTCGCGTGGCCGGTTTCTCGATGGTGGTCATGTTGTATACATCCTTGCAGATGTTCGCCCCTCGTTGGGGAGGGGTGGCCCGCACCCCGCATAAGCCCGCAGGGGGCAGCCGTCAAGTGCGTATCGTCAGCAGCGCTCAACTGTGATGTTCGTTGCAATCTGTCATGTGTGGCGCGCCAGTTGTTGCGTATCATGGAACGGCATTCCGAATTTATGTGTCTTGCCTGACGGATGCATGCAGGCGATATAGCTGAAGTCATGAAGCAGCAGCGTCGGCATACGCACGAGGTTCGGGTGGGCAATGTCGCCATCGGCGGCGGCCAGCCGGTGCGCGTGCAGTCGATGACCAACACCGACACCGCCGATGTGGCGGCCACCGTGGCACAGATCATCGCGCTGGCCGAGGCCGGCTCGGAGCTGGTGCGCATCACCGTGGATCGCGAGGAGGCGGCGCGCGCCGTGCCGCATATCGTCGAGCAAGTGCGCGCGGCGGGCTGCGAAGTGCCTGTCATCGGCGATTTTCACTACAATGGCCATATCCTGTTGCGCGATCATCCCGATTGCGCCGCTGCGCTGGACAAGTATCGCATCAACCCCGGCAATGTCGGTTTCGGCGCGAAACAGGATGGCAATTTTGCCGCCATCATCGACATTGCGCTGAAACACGGCAAGCCGGTGCGCATCGGCGCCAACTGGGGCTCGATGGACAAGGCTCTGCTGAACGAGCTGATGGAGGCCAATGCCCGCCGCGAGCAGCCTAAGGAGGCGCGGGAGGTGATGCATGACGCGCTGGTGGAATCCTGCCTGCGTTCTGCTGCCCGCGCCGAAGAGCTGGGCATGGCGGCGGATCGCATCATCCTGTCTGCCAAGACCTCCGAGGTGCCTGATCTCCTCGCCGTGTATCGGCAACTGGCGGCGCGCTGCGACTATGCACTGCACCTGGGGCTGACGGAGGCGGGAATGGGCGATGCCGGCATCATTGCTTCGTCCGCAGCACTGGCTGTGCTGCTGGAGCAGGGCATTGGCGATACCATTCGCGTGTCCATCACGCCCATGCCGGGGGAGGCACGCACCCGCGAGGTCATGGTTGCACAGCAGGTGTTGCAGGCGCTGGGTTTGCGCGCCTTCATGCCTGACGTGATTGCCTGCCCGGGCTGCGGGCGCACCACCTCCAGTCGCTTTCAGGAGCTGGCACGCGACATTGGCCAGTGGCTTGCTGCAAAGACACCGGAATGGCGCCGCCGCTATCCGGGCTTCGAGCAATTGCAGGTGGCGGTGATGGGCTGCATTGTCAATGGCCCAGGTGAATCGAAGCATGCCGACATCGGCATCTCCCTGCCCGGCACCGGCGAGGCCCCGGCGGCGCCGGTGTTTGTCGATGGCAGGAAGGTCGCCACCTTGCGTGGCGATGATCTGGCCGATCAGTTCCGGGCCATGGTGGAGGAATACGTGGCGCGGCGCTGGGGCTGCAATGCAGCGGAAGGCAAATGAGCATTTACCACATTTGCCTGATTCTTCCCTTTCGGCAATCGCCCGGAGTGCGATGCAAACCATTTGTTTGCACATTTGCGGCAACTTGCACGCATGTGTGCGCATCCGTTGACATCAGGAAATATCGCGGCCCTGTCTGGCTGGCGGCGCTGGCAGGCGCGCTTCGTCGCCCTGATGCCGGAAATGCTTCGCCGGCATCTGCTGCACGACGAACACGCCGAAACGCACGGTGGCGCGGGCCTGGGCGCATTGCTGAGCTTTGCCGTGCGCATCACCTCGTCGGCAATCATCTTCATTGCGCAAGTGCTTATTGCCCGCTGGCTGGGAGCGCATGACTTCGGCATCTATACCTATGCCTGGGTGATGGTGAACGTTATCGGCACGCTGGCCACCGTGGGGCTGGCCATGTCGGCGGTGCGTTTTCTCAACGAATACATGGAACACGATAAGCCGGTGCTGGCTCGTGGCTTTCTGCGTTTCGGGCGGTGGGTGTCGTTTTCCACTGCGCTGCTGGCCATGCTGCTGGCCGAGGCGGCACTGTATTTCTGGCCCGGTGTCATCGACCCCATATACCGCCAGCCGCTGATGATTGCCCTGTTGTCGCTGCCCGCCTTCGCGCTGACGGATTTTCATGACGGCACGGGGCGCGCACGGGGCTGGCTGATGCTGGCACTGGTGCCGCCATATATTCTGCGCCCGTTGCTGGTGCTCCTGTTCACCGGCGTGGCCATCCTGCTGCTGGACGTGCGCAATGCCAACATTGCCGCCGCGGCGCTGGCAGTGGCCATATGGCTGACCGCCATCATCCAGTTCGTCCTGCAGGAACGCCGTTTCCGTGATGTGCTGGGCACGCCGCGCCCGCAATGCCAGCGCATGCTGTGGCTGAAGGTGTCATTGCCGCTGTTGCTGCTGGACAGCTTCACCCTGCTGATGATGAACATCGACGTGTTGTTGCTGAAGTTGTTTGTCAGCCCGGCGGAGCTGGCGGTGTATTTTGCCGCGGCGCGCATCATCTCCTTTGTGGCCTTCGTGCACTTTGCTGTTACAGCCGTGGCCATGCCACGGTTTGCCACGGCCTATGCCCGCCGTGATATCGCCAGCGCGAGCCGCTTGCTGCGCCAGTTCCGCATGTGGACATTCGCGCCCTCGCTGGCGGCGGCGGGGCTGTTGCTGGTCGTCGGGCCGTTTGTGCTGGGACTGTTCGGGCCGGAATTTCCCACTGCGTGGCCAGTGATGGTGGTGCTGGCGGCGGGGCATCTGGCCCGCGCCCTGGCAGGTCCGGCAGAGGCCATGCTGGCGGTTTCCGGCAAGCAGGTCTATTCCGCCGTCATCACCGGCATTACCGCCGGGCTGAACATTGTGCTCAACCTGGCGCTGATTCCGCGTTATGGGCTGTTCGGAGCGGGCGCGGCCACTGCTGGTGCGTATCTGTTCCAGTCGGCCATTCTGTGGGTGGCCACCAACCGGCTCGTGCGCGAAGGTTATGCACAAAAGCCTGGTGAAGGCGCGGTGGCCGATGTCTGAACTGCCTGATACCGCTGCCTGGCAAGCGTTGGCGGCACGGGCGCTGGAGCCTTCCGCCCCGGCCAGCCATGCCTTCGCCAGTGCCGCGATGGAACATTTGCCGGATTCCCAACGCCCCGTGCTGCATGTGCTGGAGGATGCCGCTGGCGGATTGCGCTGTGTCGCGCCACTGCGGCATGAGCGCCTGCGCTGGCACCCTTGGGGACGCATGGCCTCCAGCCGCTGGGGGGATTTTTTCTTCTTCGGTGTGCCGCTGGTTGATGCCGATGCACCGCAGCGCGCCTTGCACGATCTGTTCGATGGATCGCGGCGCGCCGGTCTGGCGGTATTGGAGTTTTGCGAGGTGCCGGCGCAGGGTGCGTTCATGCAGGCATTGCGTGATGCGCTCGGTGCAGGGGGGCGCAAGCCTGTGGAGCTGGCCCGCTGGCAACGCGCGGTGCTCGATGCCAGGCGCACGCCGGAAGAGTGGTGGCGGCAGGATATCGGCAAGAAGCGCCGCAAGGAATGGAGCCGCCTGAAGCGCAAGCTGATGGAGCAGGGTGAGCTTGTCTTTGAGGTGTTGGCGAATGATGCGGGCGCGGACGAATTGGCCGCCTGGATGGACGACTTTCTGCAACTGGAATCTGCCGGCTGGAAGGGACGCGCAGGCACCGCGCTGGCCTGCACGGCGCACAACAGCGCCTTCTCCCGCGCCATGATGATGAATTTTCACCGTGAGGGAAACTTGCGCTTCTGGCGGTTGCGGCTGCAGGGGCGCACCATCGCTTCGATGTTCGGCTTCATCGTCGGCGATGTGCTGTGGCTGGGCAAGATCGCCCATGACGAAGACGCTGCGCTGCGGCGCTTTTCTCCCGGCGTGTTGCTGACCATCGAGACCACGCGCGACATTCTTGCCGATGATGCCGTACGCTTTGCGGATTCCAGCGCCGATCCGAATCATCCGATGATCGATCACATCTGGAAACAGCGGCTGGAGCTGGTGGATGTGCTGGTGCCGCTGCCGGGTGTTTCGGTGGCGCGTTTTACCGCCATCGCCGCCACGGAACGCGCCTATCGCGCCGCGCGCGCCCAGGCGAAACGCCTGTGGCATCGGCTGCGCAGGCGCTGAAGCCCGCATCAGCCAACCCCGTCGCCGCAGCATAAAAAAGAGGCCGCCCGAAGGGACGGCCAAGTTCTTTAGGGAGGAAACGCCCAGGAAGGGCATCGCATGGACGGAAAAGTGTATTCCGGCCTTGCGGGAATATATCTCGCAATCCTGATATTCAAAGGCAATAGCCTATCCGGGCCTGCGACAAGTTGTCGGAGGAATGCGGATTGCTGCACTCAAGATGCTGATTTAGTTGGTGAAAATTTCGGTCAAGGGCTGCCGGGCAAGGGCTGTGCACGGCAGAATGTGGCGCAAATGCGGCAAAAACATTAGAATGTTAGCATATTTTAATATTACACCTCTCGCCCGGCCCGTCGTCAGCCGTGCGCATCCTGCCCTGCGACCAGCCGCGCGAAGAACAGTTCACGTAGCCGTCGTGCTACCGGCCCCGGCTCGCCGTTGCCGATTTTCTCTCCGTCGATTTCCACCACCGGCAGCAGGCCGAAGGTGGCCGCCGACTGAAACGCCTCGTCCGCCGCCAGCGCCTCTTGGGGCGAAAAGGGGCGCAGCTCCACCGGAATGCCTTCGTGCTTTGCAATCTCCAGCAATATGGCGCGGCGGATGCCCGGCAGGATGCGCGGGCGTCCATCCACTTCCAGCGGGCTGGTGATGATTGTTCCATCATTGACGATGAAGGCCGAAGACGAGCAGCCCTCGGTGATCAGCCTGTCTTCCACCATCCAGCCTTCCGCCGCGCGCTTTTCCGCCGCCTGCTGGCGCGAGAGCACCTGCGCCAGCAAGGCGATGGACTTGATGTCGCGGCGCTTCCAGCGCAGTTCCTCCACCAGCCGCACGGCAATGCCCACCTCCGCGCGCGGGTTGTTCACCACCTCCATTGCCTTGGGAAAGGCAAACACCACCGGTTGCACCATGTCGGGAAAGGGAAAGTCGCGCTCCGCCACGCCACGGGTGATCTGCGAATAGATGATGCCCTCGTGCAGCTTGTTGCGCACGATCAGTTCGCGATGCATGGCCAGGAAATCCTCGCGCTCCATCGGCCAGGCAATGCCCAGGCCGTTCAGCGAGTTGTCCAGCCGCTGCAACATCCTGTCTGCATCCAGCAGCCGCCCGTTCACTACCGGCACCACCTCATAGGCGCCATCGCCGAACAGGTAGCCCCGGTCGAAGGGCGAAATCCGCGCCTGATCTTCCGGCACGTATTGGCCGTTCATGTAAACGATGCGCTGCATGATGCTCCGTTCCCGGTAGTCGCCATGAAAAACCCGCAGGACGCGGGCATGGCGTCCTGCGGGGTCAGTGTAGCCTCATGTGGCCGATTGCGCCAGCAATTGCCGCCAGCAGTGGCTCGGCAGTGTCTCGGCAGCGGCTCAGAAGGCGTTCAGCGGCACTTTCAGGTAGCTGATGCCGTTGTCCTCCGGCTGCGGCAGCTTGCCGGCGTGGATATTCACCTGAATGGACGGGATGATCAGCCGCGGCAGGCTCAGCGTGGCGTCGCGCTCGGTGCGCATCTTCACGAACTCGTCCTCGCTGATGCCTTCGCGCACGTGGATGTTCTTGCGTTTCTCCTCGCCCACGGTGGTCTCCCAGGCCGGCTCGCGGCCCTTCGGCGGGTAATCATGGCAGACGAAGATGCGCGTATCCTCCGGCAGGGCCAGAATGCGCTGGATGGAGCGATACAGCGTGCGCGCATCACCGCCGGGAAAATCCGCCCGTGCGGTGCCGACATCGGGCATGAACAGCGTGTCGCCAACGAAGGCGGCATCGCCGATGATGTGCGTCATGCACGCTGGCGTGTGGCCCGGCGTGTGCATGGCCACGGCCTTCAGCCCACCGATCTCGTATTCCTCGCCATCGCCGAACAGGTGGTCGAACTCATCGGCCTTGCCCTGCAGCGCCTTCTCGTCGTTGAAGATGCGCCCGAAGGTCTTCTGCACCGTATCGATGTATTTGCCGATGCCGATCCTGCCGCCGACGCGCCCCTTCACGTAAGGTGCGGCAGAGAGATGGTCGGC
This sequence comes from Alphaproteobacteria bacterium, assembly GCA_024279045.1. GTDB lineage: Bacteria > Pseudomonadota > Alphaproteobacteria > Rhizobiales > Aestuariivirgaceae > Thermopetrobacter. Next base: position 6,787 of record JAJRRZ010000037.1, on the reverse strand, counting down.
ATGGGCATGGGTTTCGATGATCCAGTCCACCGTCAGGTCATTGTCCTGCACGTGCTTGATTACCCGGTCGGCGGAGCGGGTATCGGTATGGCCGGATGCGGGATCATAATCCAGCACCGGGTCGATCACGGCGCAATGGTTGCTGTCCGGGTCCTTCACCACATAGCTGACGGTGGCGGTTACAGGGTCGAAAAACGCCGTTACTTCCGGCTTCTTCGTGGCGATGTCAGCCACCTTTTCAAGAATTGCCTCGGCCATCGCTGCATCTCCTCGTTGCATTGTGCGTTTCATGTCTGCCGCGTAGAGGGCGCTTATATTAGATTTTTCTAATAAGTGGGAAAAGTCTGCGTCTTTTCAAGGTTGCGGCTTCCGGCAGGCGGGAAGCCCGCATGACAATTCGGCAAGGCGGCAGAGATCGCACGGAGAGGACGCGTGGCGTGAACGAGGCACATGGAAAGGGCGCTTGGCGTGAATGAGGCAGGCGCAAGCCTGAGCCTGGCGCCTTGGCGCGGCGCGGAATCAGCGTGGCACGAGCTGCACGCGCACGCTCACCGCCGTGGCGGGCACATCGGCCAGTCGGCTGCGGAACCGTGCCTGCGCGCCGGGCGCCATTTGCTGTGCCTTGTTCACCGGAATGCGCCAGCGATAGATCACGCTGCCGGCATCGTCCAGCAGCATCAGGTTGACATGCGGCATGGCCATGGTGCGACCCGCCTGGTTGGCCAGCATGCCATGCACCAGCAGTTCCGGCGTGCCTTCCGCGCTGTGCGTCCAGCGCACGTGCAAGCGCCGCACCTGCAGTCCCGGTGTTTCCACCGGCATGCCCAGCCGTTCGTAGGCTGTTGCCGCGCCGGGCAGCACCTGCACCACGTGCGGTGCAAAATACCACAGCCCCGCCGCCAGCAGCGCCAGGAACACCAGCAGCACCTTCCAGCGCCGCCGCTCGCGCGCGCGGCGTTGTTCGGCCTCCTCGCGTGCCTTTTCCCGGGCCAGCGCGGCGGCTGCCAGACGCATGGCATCCAGCTCGCCATCGTCGTTTTCGTTGGCCGCACCCAGCGGTGCGAAAGCCGGGCGCAGTGGCTGGTGCAGGGCTTCTTCCGTGCCAGATGCTCCGGGCGTGGGTTCGGCAATGTTCAGGGCGCTGGCGGATTGGTTTATCATGACGCCACGTTTACTGGATGAATGATTCGTTCCGGCGGATCCTGGCAACACATCACCGCCATGTTCATCGTCGATGAAACAGCCGTCATGGTTAAGACGGCGTAAAGATACCACGGGGCAAGTGGCCGCTCATGCACGATGACACCACACAAGGCGTGCCGATGGTGCGCTTCGACAAGGTCGGCCTGCGCTATGGCAACGGCCCGGAAGTGCTGCGCGATGTCAGTTTCACGCTGCATCAGGGCGATCTGGTGTTTCTCACCGGCCCTTCCGGCGCTGGCAAGAGCAGCCTGCTGCGGCTGATGTATCTGGCGCTGAAGCCCTCGCGCGGGCTGATCGACATGTTCGGGCAGCGCGTGGCCACCCTGCCGCGCCCGGCGCTGGCGGGCTTGCGGCGGCGCATCGGCGTGGTGTTTCAGGATTTCCGCCTGCTCGATCATCTCACCACTTTCGAGAACGTCGCTCTGCCGCTGCTGGTGCGCGGCGAGAAGTTGCACCAATACGGCAAGGACGTGCTGGAGCTGCTGCAATGGGTGGGGCTGGGCAGCCGTGTGCACGCGCGGCCCTCGGTGCTTTCCGGCGGCGAGCAGCAGCGCGCGGCCATTGCCCGGGCCATTGTCTCGCGCCCGGAACTGCTGCTGGCCGACGAGCCGACGGGCAATGTCGATCCCGACCTGGCGCGGCGCCTGTTGCGGCTGTTCCTGGAGTTGAACAGGATGGGGGCGACTGTGGTTATCGCCACGCATGATCCGCACCTCATCGAGGCAGCGCCTCATGCGCTGGTGATGCACCTGGACAAGGGGCGGCTGACGTTTCATGCCGCGGGTGATCAGCCCCTGCAACAGGAGCCGGTGGCATGAGCGGCCCGCAGCCGGATATCGATGCCGCCACCGCGGCCTCTCCTGCCACCCCTGCGCCCGGCACGCCGCGGCAGGGCGCAGCACCGCAGCAGGGCACCGCGCCGCAGTTGCCGGACGCGGCACACCTGCGCCGCAACCTGCTGCCCGGCATGCATGCGCCGATGCGCACTTTCATGGTGGCGGTGGTGGTGATGGTCTATCTGGCTACCCTGGCTGCCGCGGCGGTGATGCTGGTGCGGCTGGCCACGGCGGAATGGACGGCGGGCGTGGTGTCGGAAGCCACCGCCCAGGTGTTGCCACGCAATGATGAAGCGCCGGAGCAATTGCAGGCGCGCGCGCGGAAAGTGGCTGACCTGCTGGCCGGGCTGCCGGGGGTGCGGGGCGCGTGGGTACTCTCCGAAGAGGAGAACCGCGCGTTGTTGCGTCCGTGGCTGGGCCGTACCGGACTGTCGCTGGATCTACCGTTGCCGGCGCTGGTGGCCATCAAGCTGCAACGGGACAAACCGGCCAGTGCGGAGGCCCTGCGCCGGGCCTTGCAACAGGCCGGCATGGCCGACGTGGAGGTGGACGCCCACGGGCGCTGGATCCGCGAGCTGTCCGACCTGTCGCGCATGGCGCTGTGGCTGGGGATGGCGGTGCTGGCGTTGTTGCTGGCGGCGCTTGTGGTGCTGGTGGTGCATGCCGCGCGAGCGGCGCTGCAGGCCAACCGTTCCACGCTGGAGGTGTTGCACCTGATCGGCGCGCAGGACCGCTTCATCGCCCGGCAAGTGGAGCGGCACTTTCTGCGCGCGGCCTTTCTGGCCGCGTTGGGTGGTGCACTGGCGGCGCTGGCGACACTGCTGTTGCTGGCATTGCTGGGGCCGTCCTCGGGCATTGGCCAGAGTATTCTCAACCTGCTGTTCCTTGCCGGGCGGGACACCGTGCAGGCCTATGTCTTCTGGTTGCTCATCGTGGTGATGACTACACTGGTGTCGCTGACCACGGCGCGGGTGTCGGCCATGCGCATCCTCGGCGAGATGTTCCGCGCCGGATGAGGGAGGCTCGCCATGACGACGCCAGCATCATCAACACCATCGGCACCATCTTCGCCGCCGGATATTCCACGCCGCCTGACGCCCGCCATCGTGCTGCGTTCCGTGGCGCTGAACGTGGCGTTCTACGTCTCCTATCCGCTGGTGATGATCGGCGGCATCTTCTTCCTTGCCCTGCCGCGGCGGCACGCCATGGCGGCGCTTGGCTGGTGGTCGCGGGTGTTCGTCGGCATGTGCAGGCATCTCGGCGGCATCGACATGCGCGTGCAAGGGCGCGAGCACATTCCCGCCGGAGCGGTACTGGTGGCGGGCAAGCATCAATCGTTCTGGGAAACCTTCGCGCTGTTTCATCTGTTCGGTGATCCGGCCATCGTGTTGAAGGCGGAACTGGGGCGCATTCCGCTGGTTGGCTGGTTCCTGCGCAAGTTCCGCATGATCCTGGTGGCGCGCGAGGCCGGGCCGAAGGCGTTGAAGGATCTGGTGCGGCAGGGCAGGCAAGCCATTGCCGAAGGGCGGCAGGTGCTCATCTTTCCCGAAGGGCACCGCATGCACCCATTGGCCGCGCCCGACTACAAGCCCGGTGTGGCGGCGCTGTATGGCAGGCTGGATGTGCCCTGTGTGCCGTTTGCGCTGAATGCCGGGGTATTCTGGCCGCGGCGCACCTTCTGGCGCTGGCCGGGGGTGATTACCGTGCGCTTCCTGCCGCCCATCGCGCCGGGGCTGAACCGGCGGCAGTTCATGGAAGCATTGCAGGAAGCCATCGAACCGGCTACTCGCGAGCTGGTGGAAGAGGGCATCGAACAGCTGCATGCGCAAGGCCTGTTGCACCAATAGCCCCGTGCGCCACCGCCTGCATTTTGCGTCATGCCAGGCCCGGAGTGGCAATCGCACAAGTTTGCCGTTCCGGATTGCCGGGCGGGGTGATAGTGAGTGCATCCTGCCGGACAATCCATCATGACATTCGCAGATGCGATTGCCGTGATCCTGGTGCCCCGAGCTGGACGCTGCCGCCACCGTCGGCCTATATTTCCTGTATGGGCAAGCGCGGCGAAACATATTCCCTCAGCGGCATTTCCCGCGAGATATGGGACATCAAGTATCGCTACCGCCTGGCCGACGGCACCATCATCGACCGCACCATCGAAGACACCTGGCGGCGCGTGGCCAGAGCCGCCGCCACCGCCGAACCAGCGGACAAGCGCCAGCGCATTGCCGAGGAGTTTTACAACATCCTGCGCGATTTCCGTTTTCTGCCCGGCGGGCGCGTTATCGCTGGGGCGGGCACACGGCGCGACGTTACGCTGTTCAACTGCTTCGTCATGGGCGATATCGAGGACAGCGTCGCCGGCATCTTCGACTCGCTGAAGGATTCCGCCCTGACCATGGAGGCCGGTGGTGGCATCGGCGTGGACTTCTCGCCTATTCGACCGAAGGGCGCGGTGATCGAGAAACTCGACGCCACTGCCGCCGGGCCTGTGGCCTTCATGGACGTGTGGGATGCCATGTGCGCCACCATCATGGCTGCCGGTGCACGGCGCGGAGCGATGATGGGCGTGCTGGCCTGCGATCACCCTGACATCGAGGCCTTCATCCACGCCAAGCGCAAGCCGGGGCGGCTGACCAACTTCAACATGTCGGTGCTGATTACCGATGCCTTCATGCAGGCGGTGAAAAACGATATCGACTGGCCGCTGAAGCACGGCGGCGAGGTGGTGAAGACGGTTTCCGCCCGTGCCCTGTTCGATGCCATCATGCGCTCCACCTACGATCACGCCGAGCCGGGGGTGATCTTCATCGATGCCATCAACCGCGAGAACAATCTCTACTGGCTGGAACACATCCACGCCACCAACCCCTGCGGCGAGCAGCCGCTGCCGCCCCATGGTGCGTGCCTGCTGGGCTCGGTGAACCTGACGCGCTTCGTGCGTGCGCCGTTCACCGCTGATGCCCGGCTCGACGAACAGGCGCTGTGCGAGGTGGTGCGCACCGCGGTGCGCCTGCTGGACAATGCCATCGACATTTCACGCTATCCGCTGCAACAGCAGCGTGCGGAAGCCCATGCCAAGCGGCGCATCGGGCTGGGCATTACCGGCCTGGCCGACACACTGGCCATGCTGGGACTGCGCTATGGCAGCGCGCCAGCTGCCGAGGCAGCGAAGGGCTGGATGGCCTGTATCGAGCGCGCGGCCTATGAGGCGAGCATCGAGCTGGCGCGCGAGAAGGGGCCGTTTCCACTGTTCGATGCCGAGCGTTATGCGGCTGCCGGCCATGCCAGCCGCCTGCCGGAGGAACTGAAGAGGCAAATCCGCCGTCATGGCATCCGCAATGCCCTGCTTACCTCCATTGCGCCGACGGGAACCATCTCGCTGCTGGCGGGCAATGTCTCCAGCGGCATCGAGCCGATCTTCGCGCTGGAATACATCCGTCGCCTGCGCCTGCCGGATGGCAGCGCCCACGAGGAGCTGCTGCAGGACGACGCCGTGCGCCTGTGGCGCGAGATGCACGGCGATGCTCCATTGCCGGAGGCCTTCGTTACGGTTGACGATCTGCACTGGCGCGATCATCTGCGCATGCAGGCGGCATTGCAGCAACATGTGGACTCGGCCATTTCCAAGACCATCAACCTACCGCGCGACATTTCCTTCGAGGATTTCCGCGATGTCTATATCGCCGCCTGGGAGGCAGGCCTGAAAGGTTGCACCACCTATCGCCCCAACCCCATCACCGGCGCGGTGCTCAGCCCGGTGCGCGAGGCCGCAGGGCAGCCACATGGGGGTGATGCCGCAATGCCCGCCTCATCCGCCGCGCCAATGCCCGCCGCTGCCACCCGCCCCGAAGCCGGAATGCAGGATGCATTGATACCGGAAATCGACCTGGCCCGTGATGGCTGCGATTCACAGGCCTGCGAACTGCCGCCGCCATGTCCGCGGCCCGAACCGGTGGCCGACACCTGCCCGCAATGTGGGGAACCGACGCTGGTGCATGTGGAAGGCTGTCCGCGCTGCCTGACCTGCGATTATTCCACTTGTGGCTGATCTTCAGGTTCAGGGCCCATAAATTTGCACGGCATCCCAAGCCATTTGCACTGCATATCAGCGCCCTTTTGCCCTTGAAATATCTACGGGTATTCCCGGCGGACAAAAGACGCTGCTATTTTGCCAAACCCTACGGCACCAGCCGGTAGCCGCCCGGCTCGGTGCGCAGCAGCCGCGCCTGCGCCGGATCAGGTTCGATTTTCTGGCGCAGCCGGTAGATGTGCGTTTCCACCGTGTGGGTGGTAACGCCGGAATTGTAGCCCCACACTTCCGACAACAGCACATCGCGGCTCACCGGCTGCTCGCCGGCGCGGTAGAGAAACTTCAGGATCGCCACTTCCTTCTCCGTCAGGTGGATCTTGCGTCCCTGATCATCCAGCAACTGTTTTTGCGCCGGCTTGAAGGTATAGGGGCCGATGCGGAAGGTGGCTCCCTCGCTGCTCTCGTATTGCCGCAGGTGGGCGCGAATGCGCGCCAGCAGCACGGCAAAACGGAACGGCTTGGTTACATAGTCGTTCGCGCCTGCTTCCAGGCCAAGGATGGTGTCGGCCTCCGAATCGTGCGCCGTGAGCAGGATCACCGGCCCGGCGAAGCCATTGCGGCGCATCACCTTGCAGGCCTCGCGCCCGTCCATGTCCGGCAGGCCCACGTCCAGCAGCACCAGGTCGAAGATCTCGTCCTTCAGCAGGTCGATGGCGGC
>JAJRRZ010000036.1 GCA_024279045.1 Alphaproteobacteria bacterium | reverse complement strand
TCCGCCATGCGCTTGGTCAGCACGGTGATCAGCGCGCGCTGCCCCCTGGCCGCCACGGCGCGGCACTCGGCAATGACATCCTCCACCTGGTTGGCGCAGGGGCGCACGATCACTTCCGGATCCACCAGCCCCGTCGGGCGGATGACCTGCTCGGTGAACACGCCACCGGTCTGCTCGAGCTCCCACGGCCCCGGCGTGGCCGAGACGAACACGCTCTGCGGGCGCAGCATGTCCCATTCCTCGAAGCGCAGGGGGCGATTGTCCACACAACTGGGCAGGCGGAAACCGAACTCCGCCAGCGTTGCCTTGCGGTTGTAGTCGCCGCGGAACATACCGCCGAGTTGTGGCACGGTTACGTGGCTTTCGTCCACGAACAGGATGGCGTTTTCCGGCAGGTATTCGAACAGCGTCGGCGGCGGCTCGCCGGGACGGCGGCCCGTGAGGTAGCGCGAGTAGTTCTCGATGCCCTTGCACGAGCCAGTGGCCAGCATCATCTCGATGTCAAACAGCGTGCGCTGCTCCAGCCGCTGCGCCTCCAGCACGCGCCCCGCGGCGTGGAATTGCTCCACCCGCTCGCGCAATTCGCGCTTGATGCCCTTCACTGCCTGCTCCAGCGTCGGCTTCGGCGTTACGTAGTGGGAGTTGGCGTAAACACGCACCTGCTCCAGTTGCGCGGTGCGTTTGCCGGTGAGCGGGTCGAACTCGACGATCTCCTCGATCTCGTCGCCGAACAGCGAAATGCGCCAAGCGCGATCTTCCAGGTGCGAGGGCCATACCTCGATGACGTCGCCACGCACGCGGAAACAGCCACGGATGAAATTGGCGTCGTGGCGCTCGTATTGCAGTGCCACCAGCTCGGCAATGATCTCCTTCTGGCCGATTTCCTGCCCCTCGGCCAGCGGCAGCGCCGTGCTGGCGTAGGTTTCCACGTCGCCGATACCATAGATGCACGAGACGGAAGCAACCACGATCACATCATCACGCTCCAGCAACGCGCGCGTGGCCGAATGGCGCATGCGGTCGATCTGCTCGTTGATGGCGCTGTCCTTCTCGATGTAGGTGTCGGTGCGCGGCACATAGGCTTCCGGCTGGTAGTAGTCGTAATAGGAAACAAAATATTCCACCGCGTTGTCGGGGAAGAAGCTCCGGAATTCGCTGTAGAGCTGTGCGGCCAGTGTCTTGTTCGGCGCCAGGATGAGCGCCGGGCGCTGCGTCGCCTCGATGATGCTGGCCATGGTGAAGGTCTTGCCCGAACCGGTAACGCCCAGCAGCACCTGATCGCGCGCGCCATTCTCCAGCCCCGCCGTCAGCTCGGCGATGGCGGTGGGCTGATCTCCCTTCGGTTCGAACGCCGACACCAGCCGAAACGGCCTGCCACCCTCCAGCTTCGGCGGGCGGGTGCGGTAGCGGTAGGGTGAAAAATCGGGGCAATACGGCTCCGGCGGGCGCAGGGCTGCCAGCGCCTGTTGCCCGGCGCGGGCGCGATCCAGCGCGGCATCATCCGCCACCGCGCCGGAAAGCGGCGGCGCCTTCTCTTCCTCCATGCCCAGCGGCCTGATGGGGCCTGATGTGCGGCTGTGTCCCATATCCGGCTATCCCATATCCGGCTATCCCAAGTCCGGTCATCCCATGTCCGGCTGTCCCAAGTCCGGCAATATGGTGCGCCATCACGCCGCGCGCAGTTCCTCGCGCAGGAAAGCCAGCACGTCGGCCTCATCCACATCACGTGCAATGAAGGCTTCACCAATATCGCGAACCAGAACGAACACCAGCTTGCCGGCCTGGGCCTTCTTGTCCTGGCGCATCAACTCCAGCAGATCTTCCGGCCCGGGCAGACGGTTGTGGATGGCCTGCACGTCCGCCGCCAACCCTGCCGCGCGCAGATGCGCCACAACACGCTGCGCACGGCCTGCCGGGCACAGGCCAAGCCGCTCGGAAAAACGGAATGCCTGCGCCATGCCGATGGCCACCGCCTCGCCATGCAGCAGCGTGCCATCATAGCCCAGCACCGCTTCCAGCGCGTGGCCGAAGGTATGCCCCAGGTTGAGCAACGCGCGGCGCCCCTTCTCTCGCGCATCCTCCGTTACGATACGCGCCTTGGCCCGGCACGAGGTGGCCACCGCTTCGCGCATGGCCGCCGCATCGTGCGCCAGCACCTGTTGCCCGTGCTCTTCCAGCCAGGCGAAGAAATCCGCATCGCCCAGCAGACCGTATTTCACCACCTCGGCATAACCGGCCAGCAACTCGCGCCGCGGCAGGGTGCGCAGCACGTCGAGATCGGCCAACACGATGGACGGCTGGTGAAAGGCACCGACGAGATTCTTGCCGTGGCTGGGCGAATTGATGCCCGTCTTGCCACCGACGGAGCTGTCCACCTGCGCCAGCAGCGTGGTGGGGATCTGGATGAACGGCATGCCGCGCCGGGCGATGGCCGCGGCGAAACCGGCCAGATCGCCGATGACGCCACCACCGAAAGCGATGATGTGGTCGTTGCGCTCCAGCTTTTCCGCCAGGATGCGCTCCACCACCGCCTGCAGGTTGGCCCAGCTCTTGGTGCCCTCGCCGGGCGGCAACACCATGGCGTCATGAGCGATGCCGGCGGCATCGAGGCTGGCGCGCAGAGTGTCCAGATGCAGCCGCGCAACGTTCTCGTCGGTGATGATGAAGGTGCGCGGGCGCGCCAGCAGCGGCGCGATCAGCTCGCCAGCGCGGGCCAGCAGGCCGGGACCGATGTGAATGTCATAGTCTGGCCAGCCCTGCGCGGATACACGCACTTGCTCGATCTGTCCGGCAACGGCGTTCATGCTTGCTGCTCCTCGTTCGCCTCCAGCCAGCGGCACACGGCGCGGATGATCTCGCTGACCATCACATGGTGCGGACGGTTGCGGCTTTCCACGGTGATGTCGGCCAGTTCATACACGGGATAGCGCTCCGCCATCAGCCGTTCCATCACCGCGCGCGGGTCATCCGCCTGCAACAGTGGCCTGCCGGGGCGGCGCGAGACGCGCTCCATCAGCACGTCCAGATCCGCCTTCAGCCACACCGAGATGCCATGTTCGCCCACTCGTCGGCGCGTGGCCTCGCGCATCCATGCACCGCCGCCAGTAGCCAGCACCTGCGGGCCGTTTTCCAGCAGCCGGGCGATAACGCGCTCCTCGCCGGCGCGGAAGAACTCCTCGCCGTCCTCGTCGAAGATTTCCTGAATCGACTTGCCGGCGGCTGCCTCGATTTCATGGTCGGCATCGACGAACGGCAGGTGCAGCCGCTGCGCCAGACGCCGCCCCACGGTGGTCTTGCCCGCGCCCATCAGACCGATGAGCACGATGGAACGCGTATTCAGCCGCGCGTTGATCGTGGCGATGCAATCCTTTAGGGTATTGTCCGGCATGAGGCCCGTCATTCATCAGCCGCGCCGGCATCGTGCCGGGCGCATCGTTGCCCTGCATAGCGCGGCTGGCAGAACGGGTCAAAGCAACACAGCGCATCGCATGGCCCGGGCGGCCAGGCGATAGCGTTATGCATGCGCCAGCAGGGGGACAATGGCCAATGATGCCCGATTCGATACGCTTTTTGTTAATCATTGGCGGGTTGATTGGAGGGGTCTGGGTGGCCGCCTGGGTGTTGGCAGGCATGGAGCCGGCACCGGCGGAGATAACGAAGGAACTCTCCAATGCCCCATTGCGCGACCTGCAATGAGGATTTTGCCGCGCCGCACCGCACCACCGCGCGCGACGCATTGCTGATCGAGCGTTTTCTGGAAATGCTGGCGGCGGAGCGTAACGCCGCGCAGAACACCTTGGATGCCTACGCCCGCGACCTGAACGATTATGCCGGCTTTTTGCATCGCCACGGCCACAGCCTCGATACCGCAAGCGAGGATGTTGTGCGCGCCTGGATCGCTTCCATAGCCGATGCCGGCTATGCGCGCAGCACGCAGGCGCGCAGGCTTTCCGCCGTGCGCCAGTTGCATGCCTTTCTTTATGGCGAGGGCCTGAGCCAGACCAACCCGGCGCAACACATCGAAAGCCCGCGCCAGGGGCGCTCCCTGCCGAAGGTGCTGAGCACCGCCGAGGTGGACGCGCTGTTCGCCACCGCGGAGCAAGCCATCGCCCACGCCCGCACGGACAAGGCGAAACTGCGGGCCTTGCGCGGGCTGGCCATGCTGGAGCTGCTCTACGCTACTGGCCTGCGTGTCTCGGAGCTGGTGGGGCTGCGCGCGCTGGACGTGGATGCCCGTGAAGGCCTGCTGCGGGTGAAGGGCAAGGGCGGCAAGGAACGCATCGTACCGCTGACACCGCGCGCGCTGGATGTGTTGGCGCGGCTGCGCGAGACCATGGCGCAGCAGGCGGCAGGCAAGGCGAACGGCAAGGGCAGCCTGAAACGGCAGGGCTGGCTGTTTCCCTCGCATTCCGGCAGCGGCCACATGACGCGCCAGCGCTTCGCCCAGTGGCTGAAAAAGCTCGCGGCACAGGCCGGTATCGATCCGGCGCGCGTCTCGCCACACGTGCTGCGCCATGCCTTCGCCACCCACCTGCTGGAAAACGGCGCCGACCTGCGCGCCGTGCAGCAGATGCTGGGCCATGCCGACATCTCCACCACGCAAATCTATACCCACGTCGGCCTGCAACGCCTGCAGAGCACCGTGCAGTCGCATCATCCACTGGCCCGCAAGGGCGACATCGCCAGCGGTTGACAAGCCGCGCGCCTGCGCCCATCAACATCTGCGCACGCGGCATGCACTGCTGCATCGCCGCCGGGGGCAATCGCTTGCACGGGCCGGGCACACCAATGAAGACCTATCTGGAATTCGAAACGAAGATCGCCGAGCTGGAAGGCAAGATCGCCGAGCTGCGCTCGCTGTCGGCGGAGGAGGTGGAGGAAGGCGGCATCGACATCGACGAGGAAGTCGCCCGCCTGCAGGAAAAGGCCGACAAGGCGCTGGCCGACCTCTACCAGAAGCTCGATCCGTGGCAAAAAACGCAAGTCGCCCGCCACCCGGAGCGCCCGCACACGGTGGACTACATCGATGCGCTGATCGACGACTTCCAGCCACTGGCCGGGGATCGCTGCTTCGGCGAGGATCATGCCATCATCGGTGGGCCGGGCTATTTCCGCGGGCAGCCGGTGATGGTGCTGGGCCAGGAAAAGGGCCACGACACCGAAACCCGCATGAAGCACAATTTCGGCATGGCCCGCCCGGAGGGCTACCGCAAGGCGGTGCGACTGATGGACATGGCCGAGCGCTTCGGCATGCCCGTGCTCACCTTTGTGGACACCGCCGGAGCCTATCCCGGCATCGGCGCGGAGGAACGCGGCCAGGCGGAGGCCATCGCCCGCTCAACCGAGCGCTGCCTGACACTGGGCACGCCGCTGATTGCCACCATCATCGGCGAGGGTGGCTCCGGCGGCGCGGTGGCGCTGGCCACGGCCAACCGGGTACTGATGCTCCAGCACGCCATCTATTCCGTCATCTCGCCGGAGGGCGCGGCCTCCATCCTGTGGCGCGACCCGGCCAAGGCGGAAACCGCCGCGAAGGCGCTGAAGCTCACCGCCGCCGACCTGAAGGAGCTGGGCGTCATCGACGAGATCATCGAGGAGCCCCTGGGCGGGGCACATCGCAATCCACAGGCCACCATCACCAGCGTCGGCGAGGCCATTGCCCAGGCGCTGGCCGAATTCGACGGCATAGACGCCGCAGCCATCCGCAAGCAGCGCAGGGAGCGTTTTCTCGCCATAGGCCGGGAACCGGCTTGAACCTCCGCGCCGCGGCGGCCACATGGACGGGCAGGTTTTTCGAACAAGGGAGGCACCTCCAATGAGCGATCTGGGCCCCGTCGGTCAGAAGATACAGGAACTGCTGCAGGCGGCCTTCCAGCCGAGGCATCTGGAAGTCATCGACGAATCGCCCCGCCATGCCGGCCATGCCGGGGCACATCCGGATGGCGAATCGCATTTCCGCGTCATCATCGTGTCGGAGGCTTTCGCCGGCCAGCCACTGGTGCAGCGCCATCGCATGGTCAACGAGGCGCTGGCCGAGCTGCTGCGTGAGCGCGTGCATGCGCTGGCGATTACCGCCCGCACGCCGGAGGAAACACCCGCCTGAGCCTGATGTCAGCCTGATTTTGGCACCAGCCTGACCACAAGCGCCATCCTGCCCCCCAGGCGCCAGCCGGAGGCTGCCACATGCCCTTTCGCCTGTGCGGATATCCCGTCTTCGGCCTGTGCGGCTACAAGAACAGCGGCAAGACCACGCTGGTCTGCAAGCTGGTGGAGGAGTTCACCCGCCGTGGCCTGGGGGTGGCGACGGTGAAATTCGCCCACTGCGACATCGAGGTAGATATCGACGGCACCGACAGCTACCGCCACCGTGCCGCCGGCGCTCGCCATGCGGCGGTGGTCAGCCCTTGGCGCTGGGCGGTATTCCACGAGATCGACCAGCCGCCCGCTCGTCCGGAACTGCCCGACATACTTCCACACCTGGGCAAGGCCGATCTGGTGCTGGTGGAAAGCAACCACGACGGCGACTTCCCCAAGCTGGAGGTGCGCGACGTGGCCAACCCGGCCCATGCCACACGCCCGCTGCTGGCCAATGCGGACGAGCGCATCCTCGCCATTGCCGCCAGCGGGGCATTGACGCACCCGCGCCTGCCGGTGTTTCATCGCGACGAGGTGGAAAAGATCGCCGATTTCATCACCGAACACCTGCAACTGGAACCACCGGCACCATGAACACCTCCGGAAACGCCCCGCGCAAGCTGGCCAACGACTGTTTCGCCGCGCTTGACACCCTGATGCCGCACGAGCAGGCCATGCGCCTTCTGAAAGAGCGCGTGCGCGCAGTGGTCGGCACGGAGGAACTGGATCTGGCAGACGCGCTGGGCCGGGTGCTGGCCGAGGATGTCATCGCTCCGCGCGACATTCCCGCCTTCGCCAACGCGGCCATGGACGGCTTTGCCGTACGCCATGCCGACCTGAACCCGGATGCCGAAACCACCCTGCCGGTGGCGCTGCGGGTGTTTGCCGGTGATGTGCCGCAAGCCCTGCCCGCTGCCAGCGCGGCGCGCATCTTCACCGGCGCGCCGATGCCTGACGGGGCCGACACCTGCATCATGCAGGAAGATGTGGAATACGACGAGGCAGCGGGCGTGGCGCACATTCCGGCAGGTGTGCCGAAGGGCATCAACGTGCGCCCGGCGGGCGAGGATCAGCGCGCCGGTCAGCCCGTGGTGCGCGCCGGGCAGCGGCTGCGCGCGCCGGAGCTGGCGGCCATCGCCTCCACCGGCACGGCACAGGTGAAGGTGTATCGGCGGCTGAAGGTGGCGCTGCTGTCCACCGGCGATGAAATCATCCGCCCCGGCACGCCATTTCGCGACGGCGCCATCTACGACGCCAATCATTTCTTCTTGCGCGGGGCGCTGGCCACATTGCCGGTGCAGGTGGAAGACTTCGGCATCCTGCCCGACGAGCGCACAGCGGTGGAAGACGCCATGCGCCGCGCTGCCGACACCTGCGACGTCATCATCACCTCCGCCGGCATCTCCACCGGCGAAGCCGACTACATGGCCGAAACCGTGCGCAAGCTGGGTGCGCTGCATGCCTGGCGGCTGGCCATCAAGCCCGGCAAGCCGCTGGCCTTCGGGCAGATCGGTGATACGGTCTATCTCGGCCTGCCGGGCAATCCGGTAGCGGCCTTCGTTACCTTTCTGATTTATGGCTGGCCACTGCTGGCCGGCCTCGCCGGACACGACTGGAAAGAGCCGGAGCGCATCACCCTGCCCGCCGGGTTCGAGATGAAGCGCCGCAAGGTGGGCAGGCGCGAGTTCCTGCGCGGCTGGCTGGAGTCCGACGCACGGGGCCGCACCGTGGTGCGCCGCTTCGCGAAGGATGGCTCCGGGCTGATTTCCTCCGCCGTCGCCGCCAGCGGGCTGATCGAGATTACCGAAAAATTGCAGCAGGTGGCCGAGGGCGACATGGTGAATTTCATCCCCTTCGGCAGTTTCGGCATCGGACCGAAGTGATCCATCAACCAATCACGACAAGAGGGCAATGCCATGCTCATCACCACCACCAACAGCATCGAAGGCAAGCGCATTGTCGAATATCGCGGCATTGTCGCTGGCGAGGCCATCATGGGCGCGAACATCTTCCGCGATCTGTTCGCCTCCATCCGCGACATTGTCGGTGGGCGCTCCGGCAGTTACGAAAAAGTGCTCAACGACGCCCGCGAGGAGGCCCTGCTCGAAATGGCCGAGCGCGCACAGGCGTTGGGCTGCAACGCCGTCATCGGCGTGGATATCGATTACGAAACCGTTGGCCAAGGCGGCTCCATGCTGATGGTCACGGCAGCCGGCACGGCAGTGGTAGTGGAGGAAAACACCTGATGTGCCAGGCAGCGCCGGGCAACATCAGTTATCCATACGGTTCATGCAAACTGTTCCGGCAAGCCTGCCGGCAGGCTATTCCGCCGCTTGTGGCAAGGCCTGCCGCCACAGCGGGGCAAGGCGGTCGGGCAGCTCGGCAATCACACCGCGGATGATGTCGCGCAGGGCGAAGAAGGCCTCCGTCAGCTCATACTGGCCGGGCCGCACGTAGAGCCGCCGGTTGATCTCTATCTGCACCGCATGAAAGCCCAGACCGCGCAGACCATACTGGCGGGTGATGTAGCCACCGGTATAGACGCGGTTGCGCCGCACGTTCAGCCCGGCGCGCATGAACAATTGCTCCAGCACATCTGTCAGCCGTCCATCGCAGGAAGTGCCATCGACATCGCCCAGGATGATGTCCGGCTGGCGTAGCGACAATGGCGTCATGGCGCGGGCAGCGGACTCCGGCATGGAATGGCAGTCGATCAGCACCGCCGCGCCGAAGCGCCCGGCCAGCGCCCGCAATTGATGATCCAGCGCCCGATGATAGGGATTCCACGCCTGCTCGATGCGCTGGCGCGCCTCTTCCCAGCCCAGCTTGCGGGCATATATTTCGCGCTCTTCCGTAACGAAACGCGGGATCACCCCCAACCCGCCCCGCGCCCGCTCACTGGCCGTATCGGCCCAGGGTGGTGGCGGCCCGTCGAACATTTCCGCGCTCAACTCGTGCGGAGCACGGTTCAGGTCCAGCCAGGCGCGCGGACGCTGCGCTGTCAGCAGCGGCATGCCCAACGATGGTGCATCGGCGAACAGCAGATCGACGGCAAAGTCCTCCGAGGCGCGCAATTCCTCCAGTTCAAGCGCCGCCTCGGCCACGAAATCGCGCGGATAACAGCGTCCCGAATGCGGCGAGCTGAACAGGATAGGCGCCACAGGCCCGTCAGCCGGCATATCCAGCCGCAACCACTGCCCGCAGCTTTCCCCGCCCAGCAGGCAGTCCGGCTCGAAGGCCACGCACCCGGCCTTGCCATCGGTATTATTGCGATTCTCTACCATGCTGGCAAAATGCCGTTCAGGAGGCGTGAAAGCACGCCAAGACCATTCCACGCCGCGAAAATGCCTCACGACAAGAAGCATTCACGGAGCTGTTCCATGACCCGTCTGCACGTCTGCAAGGGCGATATTACGAAACTGGAAGTGGACGCCATTGTCAACGCCGCTAACG